>NZ_JUMS01000131.1:0-303 GCF_001059415.1 Enterobacter sp. 940_PEND | reverse complement strand
TCAGGCAGACCTGAGACTGACAGGACAGATTAAACAGTTCTGGCTGGAATTGGGATGCGTCTATGGTTATCGCAAAATCCATCTGGATCTGCGTGACAGCGGGCAACAGTGCGGAGTAAACAGAGTCTGGAGACTGATGAAACGTGTCGGAATAAAGGCTCAGGTCGGATACCGAAGCCCGCGGGCACGTAAAGGCGAGGCCAGTATCGTGTCACCCAACAGGCTCCAGCGACAGTTCAATCCGGATGCTCCTGATGAGCGTTGGGTAACGGACATAACCTACATCAGGACCCACGAAGGCTG
>NZ_JUMS01000130.1:0-410 GCF_001059415.1 Enterobacter sp. 940_PEND | reverse complement strand
CAGTCCGATCTGACCGTATCCGGCACCACCACCGCCGAAGCGGGCCAGACCGTGACCGTGACGCTGAACGGCAAAGACTACACCACAGCCGCAGGCGCGGACGGCAGCTGGACGCTGAGCGTTCCGGCGGCGGATCTGGCATCGCTCGGCGACGGCAGCGTCACCGTGACGGCAAGCGTCAGCGACAAGGCGGGCAACCCGGCGTCGGTCGATCATACTCTGACGGTGGACGTGACCGTTCCTGCAGTGACGATCAACACCGTGGCGGGCGATGACGTGATTAACATCGCTGAGCACGCTCAGGCGCATATCGTCAGCGGCACCGCCACCGGCGCGGCAGCGGGCGATAAGGTCACCGTGACCATCGGCGGCCAGACCTACACCACCGTGCTGGACGCGGCGGGGAACTG
>NZ_JUMS01000129.1:0-29531 GCF_001059415.1 Enterobacter sp. 940_PEND | reverse complement strand
TGCATGGCATGCAAGAGGTCAGCGGTTCGATCCCGCTTAGCTCCACCAAAATTGTAAACCCTCGTCAAAAGACGAGGGTTTTTTTTATGTGTTTGTAACACACTCTCCCGCATTTTGTTATCAAAAAGAAGGTATTCCCATACCTCACCTCAATCGGCATCAATTAACCAGTCTAAAAATAGACTTGAACTTGATTCGCGCAATTAATAAACCTATTATCCATCCGGTCAATAATTCTCTCGGAAAATAACGCCCCGGTTAATGAATAGAAAAGCTTACAATAATGTAAAGATATTTATGATTGCTCTGGCTTTATGCCTGATTGCGGTGCCTGTCTCCCGTTATCTTTCTCCCCGCGCAATTGTTAATGGTCACGACGTTTATTTAGCATGGTTACCTTTAAGCGTGATGCTGGCGGTAATCCTGCTATTTGGGCGCAGGGCTATTCTTCCCATTTTGTTAGGTTTTACTGTCACTAATTTATTCTATGTAAATTTAGCACCGCTACAATATTTAGTATTACTGTTCTGTCAGACCTTTGCGTTGTTCGCGGCGTGCGGCCTTCTGCGTATCATGCTGGGTAAGCGTTGGCGTTACTGCATCCCTAACAAGCACATCGGATTACGGATATTCTGGCTCGGTTTTATGGTGCCAATAGGGATTAAGCTGTCAATGTATTTGGCAGGCTATTTGTTTGATTTTCCGGTGACAATTTCGACCTTTTTCGGCGAAGGAACGGTAATTTATAACGTTGTGGATATACAAAGCCTGATATGTGCGGCATTGATTTTTACCATGATGTTCTATTACCCGTTAAGAATGATAATTAATCCTCGTTATGCAATGAGTTTCTGGCGACGAAGCGTGAAGCCCGTGTTTTTTCACAAGAATTCATTATATATTTTTGCCTGGCTGGTGCTTTTAAGTTTCATTCTCATCATTTTATGTGGTCCTTTTGAATCTCCCGTCATTGCGGGCTATTTGATGCCGCTGATTTTTATTCTTTTTACCTTAGCGATAAGCCGACTGACCTATGCGTTGATTTCTCTGCTCTGGGCTGTATCTGCGCTCCTGCTGTTGACCTACAACTACAACTTCCTTAACGGGGTGGAATCGGGCCATTCGCTCTCTTTTATTCTGTCCGTGCTTATCTCGTTCGCGATCTGCCTGCTCTATATGTCGCGTATTTACCAGCGCAGCGAGTGGCTTAAGCGGGGCTGGCAGGGGAGGGCGCTCACCGATCCGCTGACCGGATTGCCCAATATTCGTGCGCTGGAGGATTATCTTGAGATTCACCCGGATGCAAAAGTGAGCATTCTGCGTATGGATAACCTGGAATTTTTGAGTCGCCACTATGGGATCCTGATGCGGGTCCACTGCAAACGCACGATCGCCACGTCGCTGCAGCCTCTCCTGCAAAAAGATGAGACGCTCTTCCAGCTCCCCGGAAGCGAGCTTGTGCTGGTATTACTGGGCCCGGGAACCGCTGAGCGCTTACAGCATATGGTTGATCGGCTGAACAGCCGTAAGATTTTCTGGAACAACACCGGGCTGGATATTGAATTTGGCGCGTCCTGGGGAATGGTGGAAAACGGCGAAAAGTTGCACCACACGCTGGGGCAACTGAGCTGGCTGGCCGAGCAATCCTGCGGAACAACAAACAACGTGCTTGCGCTCACGAATAGCCTCGAGGCGGCATCAGGGCAAACGACAGAGCGAGTCCTGATGCTTGCGCGGATTAAGCATGCCCTGGAGGCGGGCCAGTTCCATTTGTACGCGCAACCGATCCAGAAGGCGGACGGGAGCGGCTACTATGAAATTCTGGCGCGTATGGAGAGCGAGGGAGAGATCTTCACTCCTGACCGCTTTATTCCGTTGATTGCCCAGTTCAACCTCAGCCACCGGTTTGATATGTGCGTCATGGAGAAATTACTGCTGTGGCTGCGCGATCACCCTTCAACGCAGGCTGGCGCCCGTTTCTCCGTTAATCTGATGCCGCTCACGCTGATGCAAAAAGAGGTGGCGACCGAGATTTGCGCGCTCTTTGAACGCTACGGCGTTGCGCCTCAGTCTGTCGTGATTGAGATTACCGAAGAGCAGGCCTTCTCAAATTCAGGCTGCAGCATCCACAATATTCAGCAGCTGCGGGATTACGGTTTCCGGATTGCCATTGATGATTTTGGTACCGGCTACGCCAACTACGAGCGCCTCAGGCGCCTGCAGGCGGACATCATTAAAATTGACGGCTGCTTTATTAAAGACATTTGTACTGATGATATGGATGCGATGATCGTGCAGTCAATGTGTAATCTGGCGAAGACGAAATCGCTGTGCGTCGTAGCGGAATACGTCGAAACACCGGCGCAGCGGGAGATGCTGCTTCGTTTCGGCGTGGATTATCTGCAGGGCTACCTGATAGGCAAACCCAAGCCGCTGGAAGAATTGCGGGCATAAAAAAACCGGGAGCCAGGCTCCCGGTTTTTGTTTAACGCTAAAGGTTAGAGCACCAGTGCCGCGATAGAAGCAGACAGGACGCTCACCAGCGTAGATCCGTAAACCAGCTTCAGGCCAAAGCGAGAAACCACGTTGCCCTGTTCTTCGTTCAGACCTTTAATTGCGCCCGCGATAATCCCGATGGACGAGAAGTTCGCGAAGGAGACCAGGAACACGGACAGAATGCCTTCCGCGCGCGGAGAAAGCGTGCTGGCAATTTTCTGCAGATCCATCATCGCAACGAATTCGTTAGAAACCAGTTTGGTTGCCATGATACTGCCCACCTGCAGCGCTTCGTGAGCTGGCACACCCATCACCCATGCAACCGGGTAGAAGATGTAGCCCAGAATACCCTGGAAGGAGATACCCAGCACCGCTGCGAACAGGGCGTTCAGCGCAGAAATCAGCGCAATGAAGCCGATCAGCATGGCGGCAACGATAATCGCCACTTTGAAGCCCGCCAGAATGTACTCACCCAGCATTTCGAAGAAGCTCTGGCCTTCGTGCAGGTTAGACATCTGGATGTTCTCTTCGCTGGCATCAACGCGGTACGGGTTGATCAGCGACAGAACGATAAAGGTGCTGAACATGTTCAGAACCAGCGCCGCAACAACATACTTTGGCTCCAGCATGGTCATATACGCGCCCACGATAGACATGGAAACGGTAGACATTGCGGTTGCCGCCATGGTGTACATGCGGTTGCGGGACATTTTGCCGAGAATATCTTTATACGCGATGAAGTTCTCAGACTGACCGAGGATCAGGGAACTGACGGCGTTGAAGGATTCCAGCTTGCCCATGCCGTTCACTTTGGACAACAGGAAACCAATTCCACGAATAACGAACGGCAGAACGCGGATGTGCTGCAGAATACCGATCAGCGCGGAGATGAAGACGATAGGGCAGAGAACCTTCAGGAAGAAGAACGCCAGGCCTTCGTCGTTCATTTTACCGAAGACAAAGTTGGTCCCTTCATTGGCGAATCCGAGCAGTTTTTCAAACATTTCGGAGAAGCCTTTCACGAAGCCGAGGCCTACGTTGGAGTTCAGGAAGAACCACGCAAGTAAAACTTCAATGACCAGCAGCTGGACAACATAACGGATACGAATTTTTTTGCGGTCTGTGCTGACCAGCAATGCAAGTGCAGTAACGACAACAAGTGCCAGGACAAAATGAAGGACGCGGTCCATATTTGCTCCAAATATGAGGCAGGTTTAATTTTCGTGCACATTCTATGTAACAAGCGAAAAGAAAACGAGATCGAGGACACACTATAGTTACATCCTGTGACGAGTCTCAAAAATAGTGATCCACAATACATTTTTGTTATGTTAGGTAAATGAGTGAAAAGTTAAGTTTGTGTGCTAGTCTTCACAAAAGCGCGCGCGATTTCAGTTTCTGTTAGATCGCCCCACTTACCCGCCCGTCTATCGTTCAAAGCTATCAGAGAAATCACTGCAAACAGCATAAATGATCTTGATAATCATTCTCATTTTGATAGGATTAAACATAGCAAAGGCTATATTTCAGAGGCAGAAATGACAAACAGTCGCGTAGAGGGTAGCAGTGGCAGAGCCGCGCGCAAGTTGCGGTTCGCATTAATGGGACCTGCGTTCATCGCTGCCATTGGCTATATCGATCCAGGTAACTTTGCGACCAATATTCAGGCCGGGGCCAGCTTCGGCTATAAGCTGCTGTGGGTGGTCGTCTGGGCAAACCTGATGGCGATGCTGATTCAGATGCTCTCCGCAAAGCTGGGGATTGCCACAGGTAAAAACCTGGCAGAGCAAATTCGCGACCATTATCCACGTCCGGCCGTCTGGCTCTATTGGGTTCAAGCGGAAATCATCGCCATGGCCACTGACCTCGCTGAATTTATTGGCGCAGCGATCGGGTTTAAACTGATTCTGGGCGTGTCGCTGTTGCAGGGGGCGGTACTGACCGGGATTGCCACTTTCCTGATCCTGATGCTGCAGCGTCGAGGTCAAAAGCCGCTGGAGAAGGTTATCGGCGGTCTGCTGCTGTTTGTCGCGGCGGCCTATATCGTGGAGCTGATTTTCTCACAGCCGAATCTGGTGCAGCTCGGTAAAGGTATGGCAATCCCAAGCCTGCCAACCTCGGAAGCGGTGTTCCTGGCTGCCGGGGTATTGGGGGCGACTATCATGCCGCATGTGATTTACCTGCACTCCTCGCTGACTCAGCATCTCCACGGTGGGACGCGCAAAGAGCGTTACTCCGCCACCAAATGGGACGTGGCGATTGCCATGACCATCGCGGGGTTTGTCAATCTGGCGATGATGGCTACCGCTGCCGCCGCTTTCCACTTTAACGGCCACACCGGTATTGCCGATCTCGACCAGGCTTATCTCACGCTGGAGCCCTTACTGAGCCATGCTGCCGCCACGATATTTGGTCTCAGCCTGGTGGCTGCCGGTCTCTCTTCTACGGTGGTGGGCACGCTGGCAGGCCAGGTGGTGATGCAGGGGTTTGTCCGCTTCCATATTCCGCTGTGGGTTCGTCGCTCCGTCACCATGCTACCGTCATTTATCGTGATCCTGATGGGGCTCGATCCTACGCGAATTCTGGTCATGAGCCAGGTGCTGCTGAGTTTTGGTATCGCGCTGGCGCTGGTGCCGCTGCTGATCTTTACCAGCAACAAAAACCTGATGGGCGAACTGGTCAACTCGACCCTGGTGAAACGGACCGGGTGGGCCATCGTGGTGGTGGTAGTGGCGCTGAACCTGTGGCTGCTGGTTGGCACCGCGTTGGGTCTCTAAAAGAAAAAGGAGCCGGGAGGCTCCTTTTTGCATTAATGGTGACCGTGGCCATGACCGTGGCCGCGTCCTTTCCCGCCGCGATCCCAGCCGCCGCGACGGTCGTCACGATCGTTCCAGCCTTCGCGGTAGCCGCGCTCATACGCGTTGTCTTTATACCAGCCGCGGTGTCTGCCGTTATCATGTTTCCACCAGCGGTCTCCGCGCCACTCATAGTGACGGTTCCAGTAGTCACGGTCGCGCCAGTAGCCACCGTCCCAGTATCTGCCGTAGTCGTCACGATCGCCAATTTGTAATTTTACTGATGGCAACAGGGTGATTTCGCCCGCATTGGCGATCAGCGGGGCTGAAGCCAGTAATACCGCCGCAAGAATCAGTGACCTGAACATACTCTTTCTCCTTCACGATCGGGGCCCTTGTGGGGCCTGTTAACGCAATATTACGAGTTGGTAAAGCCTCGTTTCATCGCCTCAACTCCGAATTGCTGAATGAGAGCACTTTTTGCTAAAAGTGATTTTATTTTGAGCTGTTCAGGATTGTATCAATACGGACCAGTTCTTCAGCAGAGAAATGGCGGTTTTCCAGCATCCCCACGGCGTCATCAATCTGAGCCGTTTTACTTGCTCCAATCAGCACTGACGTCACGTTCTCATGGCGTAATACCCAGGCCAGAGCCATCTGGGACAACTTCTGACCGCGCTCTTCCGCCATGGCGTTCAGCTTTCTTACCTTCTCCAGCTTCTCTTCGGTGATCTGGTCAGGGTTCAGGAACTGACTGCCGCTTGCCGCGCGTGAGTCTGCCGGAATGCCGTTCAGATAGCGGTTTGTCAATTGTCCACCGGCCAGCGGCGAGAAGGGAATGCAGCCGACCCCTTTTTCCTGCAACACGTTCAGCAGTTCCTCTTCCGGCGCACGTTCAAAAAGAGAGTATTTCGGCTGGTGGATCAGGCAGGGCGTACCGAGATCGTCAAGGATATCAATCGCCTTGCGGGCCAGTTCCGCAGGATAGTTGGATAACCCGACATACAGGGCTTTTCCCCGGCGCACCGCATGGTCAAGCGCTTTCATGGTTTCCAGCAGCGGCGTTTGTGGGTCAGGACGGTGATGATAGAAGATATCCACATACTCCAGCCCCATGCGCTTCAGGCTTTGATCGAGGCTTGCCAGCAGATATTTGCGTGACCCCCAGTCGCCGTAAGGGCCATCCCACATGGTATAACCTGCTTTGGTAGAGACGATCAGCTCGTCTCGCCAGGGCAGGAAATCCTCCTGCAAAATACGGCCGAAATTACGTTCGGCCGATCCCGGCGGCGGGCCATAGTTGTTGGCAAGGTCGAAATGCGTAATGCCCAGATCGAACGCGCGCTGTAAAAGTTGACGGCTGTTTTCGATAAGCGTGGTGTCGCCAAAGTTATGCCACAGCCCAAGCGAGATGGCGGGCAACCTGAGTCCGCTTTGCCCGCAGCGGCGATATTCCATTGTCCGATAACGATTTTTGTCCGGCTGATAACCCATTCTCATGACCTCTGGCGCTGAAGAAAAAATCAGTGTATGCGTTTACATTAACGCGAAAAAAAGCAGCATAGCGCAGCCTTTTTTGTAAAGCATTCTTTCCATGCTCTTCTTATCGCCAATTCTGGACAGTCATCACGCTTATTTAATACTCAAGGTGAGGTCAACATTAGAAGGATACCTGTTCATGCGTACCCCATACTGCGTCGCCGATTACCTGCTGGACCGTCTTACAGATTGTGGAGCCGATCATCTGTTTGGCGTGCCGGGCGACTATAACCTGCAGTTTCTCGACCATGTGATAGACAGCCCGGATATCTGTTGGGTGGGCTGTGCCAACGAGTTAAACGCCTCTTATGCCGCGGACGGATACGCCCGATGTAAGGGTTTTGCCGCGCTGCTGACGACATTTGGCGTAGGAGAGTTAAGCGCCATGAACGGCATTGCGGGCAGCTACGCCGAGCACGTTCCGGTGCTGCATATTGTGGGCGCGCCGGGTACGGCGTCACAGCAAAGAGGAGAGTTGCTGCACCATACGCTGGGCGACGGTGAGTTTCGTCATTTTTACCATATGAGCGAACCGATCACCGTTGCACAGGCGATTCTGACCGAACAAAACGCCTGTTACGAGATTGACCGGGTATTGACTACCATGCTCCGGGAGCGTCGTCCCGGCTATCTGATGCTGCCTGCGGATGTGGCAAAAAAAGCCGCCACGCCTCCTGTAAACGCTCTCACTCTCAGGCACGCGCATGCCGATAGCGCCTGCCTGAAAGCGTTTCGGGATACCGCTGAGAACAAGCTGGCCATGAGCAAGCGTACGGCGCTGCTGGCCGATTTCCTTGTCCTGCGCCACGGCCTGAAGCATGCCCTACAGAAATGGGTCAAGGACGTGCCGATGGCACACGCCACTATGCTGATGGGTAAAGGGATATTTGACGAGCGTCACGCCGGGTTTTACGGCACGTATAGCGGTTCGGCAAGCGCCGGGGCGGTAAAAGAGGCGATTGAAGGGGCAGACACGGTGCTGTGCATCGGGACGCGATTTACCGATACCCTGACCGCCGGCTTCACGCATCAGCTAACCCCGTCACAAACAATTGAAGTTCAGCCTCATGCATCACGCGTTGGTGACGTCTGGTTTACCGGCATCCCCATGCTTCAGGCAATCGAAACGCTGGTGGAGCTGTGTAAACAGCACGTGCACGATGCGCCGGCACCGTCGTCTCAAAGCGCTATGGCCTATCCGCAGCCGGATGGCTCGCTGACGCAGGACAATTTCTGGAAAACGTTGCAGACGTTTATCCGCCCGGGAGACATCATCCTTGCGGATCAGGGCACCTCGGCCTTCGGCGCGATCGACCTTCGTCTTCCGGCTGATGTGAATTTTATCGTCCAGCCGCTGTGGGGATCGATCGGCTACACCCTGGCCGCAGCGTTTGGCGCGCAAACCGCCTGCCCAAACCGGCGCGTGATTGTGCTGACGGGGGATGGCGCGGCGCAGCTCACCATACAGGAACTTGGCTCGATGCTGCGGGATAAACAACACCCCATCATTCTGGTCCTTAACAACGAAGGGTACACGGTGGAAAGAGCGATCCACGGGCCGGAACAGCGATATAACGATATTGCGCTATGGAACTGGACGCAAATCCCGCAGGCCCTGAGCCTTGATCCTCAGGCCCAGTGCTGGCGGGTCAGTGAAGCGGAGCAGCTGGCGGACGTCCTTGAAAAAGTGGCGCACCACGAGCGGCTCTCGTTGATTGAGGTGATGCTGCCGAAAGCGGATATCCCGCCGCTGTTGGGGGCGATCACCAAAGCGCTGGAAGCGCGCAATAGCGCCTGATTATTTGTCGTTTCGCCAGGCCATCATCATCGGCTTGCCCGCCAGCAGGAGCCAGGCGGGCAACATCACGATACAGAGCAGGGGGAAAAGCGTTGAATCCGGTACCACCACCGCAGCCATAAACAGGCTGAGCCACGCGTCGCGCGTAACCACCAGAACCAGTCCCAGAATAGAGCAGGAGACGGTAATCGCCGCCGGGACCGCATCGACATGCTCGTGCAGCATCAGCCCCAGCGCGACGCCGACAAAGACCACCGGGAAAATGCGTCCACCGCGGAAACCGCAGGCTGCAGCCACCACCAGCGCGGCCAGCTTAATCACGGCAAATAGCAGATAGTCGGAGACGCTAAACACCTGGCTGAAGGCCAGCTGCTGCATCTCGTCCAGACCTTTAAACAGCGTCACCGGCCCGCCGATTACCCCTAAAATACCGAGAATCAAACCGCCGGCCCCCAGAACCAACACCGGGTGTTTGAGCTTATGCATCAGCCTGTGCAGGCGAGGAAGACACCATACCGCCACCATTCCCAGTGCAATGGCGATGGCGACGACGATGGCGCCGCTGAAAATATCGGCTATCTGCATCTGGCCGTAGTGGGGGAGGGAGAGTGAGAAGTGGGGATGGAAAAACAGGCTGGTCGTCAGCGCGCCAGCGGCTGCTGCCATCAGCGGGGCAAACAGCTTATCCCACAGCGGGACGTCGTTATTGCTGCTGAGCGTCTGAGAAAAGATCAGTGCGGCAGCGACGGGCGTGCCGAAAAGCGCCCCGATGGTGCCTGCGGAGGCGAGGATGGTCCAGTCCAGCGCGCCGACGCGGGGCAAAATGCGTGAACCGAGGAAAACCGCCAGGCCAATATTCACCGCCATAATTGGATGCTCCGGCCCCAGGCTGACGCCGCCGGCCAGACCGATAATCAACGCAACGATCAGCCCCGGCAGTGCCGAAGGGGGAACCGGGGCGCCAATCAGCGGTTCCTGCGCCGGATCGGGGCCGGCATGGCCAGGACTGAAGCGGATCACCAGGCCTACCGCAATACCGGTCAACGTCAGCATCACAACGATCCAGGCTGGAGAATCAGCGGTGACGCCCAGTTTTGTCGGAAGCGCCGTCCATAACATGGCTTGCAGCACCGACGCGACTTTCATCACGACAATGAGCACCAGACTTGAGGCCACGCCAATAATTAGCGCCGGAATTGCCAGCAACAGCATGGTTCTGGCTCGCGGGTGGAGCATGATGATTTCCTTGTACAAAACGGCATTACGTTACTTTGCACATTAAGCTTTATGGCAATAGTGCAAAAGGTGCTGAAACGGTAAAGTTATTCTGTGACGAAGATCGATAATCCATGGGCATTCACCTTATGGCCGTTGTTGTTATCACGCCTTGAATTTACAGTGTCCCAAAGATTTATTCTGACTTTAGCGGAGCAGTAGAAGAATGACAAAGTATGCTTTGGTAGGTGATGTGGGCGGCACGAACGCGCGCCTCGCATTGTGCGATGTTAGTAGCGGTGAGATTTCCCGGGCGAAAACCTATTCCGGGCTGGATTATCCAAGCCTTGAAGCCGTTGTCCGCGTCTATCTGGAAGAGCATCAGGTTAGCGTTGAAGACGGCTGCATCGCGATAGCCTGCCCGATAACCGGCGACTGGGTCGCAATGACCAACCATACCTGGGCATTCTCCATCGCCGAGATGAAAAAAAACCTCGGTTTTTCACATCTTGAAATCATTAATGACTTCACCGCGGTGTCTATGGCGATCCCGATGCTGAAGCCAGAGCATCTGATCCAGTTTGGCGGCGCTGAACCGGTCGAGGGTAAGCCGATTGCGGTTTACGGAGCCGGTACCGGCCTCGGCGTGTCGCATCTTGTGCATGTTGCTCAGCGCTGGGTAAGCCTGCCGGGTGAAGGCGGCCACGTTGACTTTGCGCCTAACAGCGAAGAAGAGGGCATTATCCTCGAAGAGTTACGTGCTGAGATCGGCCACGTCTCCGCCGAGCGCGTTCTTTCAGGTCCGGGGCTGGTGAATCTGTACCGCGCGATTGTGAAATCAGACGGTCGTCTGCCGGAAAACCTGCAGCCGAAAGACGTCACTGAACGCGCGCTGGCGGACAGCTGCATTGACTGTCGTCGTGCCCTGTCGCTGTTTTGCGTGATCATGGGACGTTTCGGCGGCAACCTGGCACTGACTCTGGGCACCTTCGGTGGGGTCTATATCGCGGGCGGGATCGTACCGCGCTTCCTCGACTTCTTTAAAGCCTCGGGCTTCCGCGGCGGGTTTGAAGATAAAGGGCGCTTCAGAAGCTACGTGCAGGACATTCCGGTTTATCTGATCGTGCATGATAACCCTGGTCTGCTGGGCTCGGGTGCTCACCTGCGTCAGGTTCTCGGTCAAATCCTCTGACGCAGAGCCCTCTCCCGCAGGAGAGGGCCTTTTCTTTACAGGTGCATCAGCTGACGAAACTCTTTCACCTTGCTGCGGCTTACCGGCACCTGAAAATCCAGATCTTTCAGACGCAAAATGTAGGTGTTGTTAAACCACGGTTCGATCTCGCGGATCTTATTTAAATTTACGCAAAACGACCGGTGGCAGCGGAAAAAGTGGGCAGCCGGGAGCTTGCTGCAGAATTCGGTAATGTTCATCGCCATCACGTACGATTCCCGCCGGGTATAGACAAACGTCATCTTTTCGTGCGCTTCGGCGTAGTAGATATCGTTGACCGGGGTCACGATGATGCGCTCGTCTTTGACCAGATTTATGGTGTCGTTTTCGCGTACCGTCGGGCTGGCGGGGGCGGTTTGCTGCTGCCAGGCGGCCTCCAGCTTTTGCAGCATGCTGACAATCCGCGACTCCTGATAAGGCTTAAGAATATAGTCAAAAGCCTCCAGCTCGAAGGCCTCTACGGCGTGCTCTTTCCAGGCGGTAACGAAAACGATAAATGGCTTATGGGCAAACTGATTGATGTTTTGCGCCAGCAATACGCCATCCAGCGACGGGATATTGATATCCAGGAAAATGGCGTCTACCCGGTTATGCTGCAAAAATTTCAGCACGTCCAGACCATCATCAAACGTACCCACAATCTCCATCTGGCTGTGGGTTTTGATAAGCCAGGTGAGCTCCTGCTGAGCCAGGAATTCATCTTCTACGATGATAACTTTCATTGGTTACTCCACCTGGGGCAATAGTGATGTCGTCGTATGCGCGCGCGAGCGCTCATTCGGGACGTAAAAAGCAATTTCGGTGCCCGGCTCAAGACGCTGAATATGCAGCCCGTCGCCGTAAAGCAGCTTAACCCGGTGATGCACGTTCAGCAGACCGATTTTATTCCCCGGCATCTCGTTAGACTCCACGCGCTCAATGACTTTTGGATCAATCCCGTGGCCGGTATCGCGCACGGCAATCCGCACCCGGTTGCCGCTTTCGGTAACGCTGATGGTGACGACGCCTTTGCCTTTACAGGGCTGAATACCGTGAACAATTGCGTTTTCGACCAGCGGCTGGATAAGCAGGCTTGGGATCACGCAGTTGACCTCTTCATCAATATCGTAAATGACCGTGAGCTTGTCGCCAAAGCGGGCCTGCTCGATCGCGATGTAGTCCTTGATCTGATAAAGCTCTTTTTTGATGTCGATCTGCTCGTCATCTTTCAGTTCGATGTTGTAGCGCAGATAGCGCGACAGGTTAAAAATCAGCTGGCGCGCGGTGTCCGGATTTAGGCGAATGGACGAGGAGATAGCGTTCAGCGCGTTAAACAGGAAATGGGGATTGATTTTACTCTGCAGCGCGCGCAGTTCTGCCTTATTTGCCATCTCGCGCAGCTGTTCCGCCCGCGAAACCTCAAGCTGGGTGGAGATAATCTGCGACAGGCCGATGGCCATCTCCTGTAGCGTTGAGGTGATCTGATGCGCGTGGCAGTAATAAATTTTCAGCGTGCCCGTCACGACGCCTTTCTCCCACAGCGGGATGACCAGCATCGAGTGAATTTCCGGCGTTCGGTGGGCTTCATCATTGTTTTTAATAATGATTTTACCGTAGTTAATCGCCTGTCTGGTGGTCGGGCTTATGGTGTCATCGTTGTCGCGATAGTTGTGCTCCCCGACGCCAACGTAGGCCAGCACGTGATCAATATTGGTGATGGCGACGGCGTCAGCGTGGATGTCGTGGCGGATAATTTCGCAGACCTGACGCAACGATTCCGCGTTAACGTGGCGGAAGAGCGGCAGCGTTTTGTTGGCGATATCCAGCGCCAGCTTGGCCTGACGGGCGGCACTGGCCTCTTTTTCCCCTTCAACGCTTTGCACCAGCAGCACGATAAAACCGATGCACACGCTGCCCAGGATCATCGGAATACCGATTTTCGATACGATATCCAGCCCCAGCGCGGTGGTGGGAGCCCAGACGACGACAAGAATCATGGTCAGCGTTTCGCACACCATGCCTGCGACGATCCCGGCGCGCCAGCGCTGTTTTTTCGGTATTTTGCGGCTGATCCAGCCGGAAAGCACCCCGGCGATAATGCTGGTGATAAAGCACGGCACCGCCGTTACGCCACCGATATCAATCAGGTAGCGGTGCGTCCCGGCAATCAGGCCGGTGATGACGCCGACCCACGGACCAAACAAAATTCCGCCGGACATGACGGCGATAATGCGCACGTTTACCAGCGAACCCTCTACCGGCACGCCTGACCAGGTGCTGAACAGGGCGAACAGCGAAAAGATGGCGGTAACGGCCAGCAGCTCTTTTGGCGAGTGGGCCGATTTGTGCAACAGCTCGCGAAACAGGCGAATGCGAATCAGGAAGAACAGGCAAATCAGCATTAATGCCGCACGATCAAAAACCGCCAGCAGCATAGTGAATATTTCGTGCACGAGTAGACCTGGGAAAACGGGAAAGAACCATGATAAAAAACCTGGCGCGTATTGACCAGCTATCCGTCAGGTTTATCAAATGAGGAAAAACCATAATTTACAAAGGGGATTATCTGGCGATGACCGAGGCGTCCTGTTTTTTTCTGAACGGCGCATCATCAGGTAACTGGTTTGATATCATCCTGTTAAATAACAGCTATCAGACAGCCGATCCCGAAACAGGGGCTTCCGCTTTTAGGCGCAGCCGGGTTCCGGTTTTTAGTCGAGCGCTTTTTTTTCATTTCCCTCTCGACAGCATGATTTTTTTCAGGTTATTTTCTAAACATGCCACATTGGTGGCAGCGTCGCTCGGACGGTCCGGGCGCTAACGTTAATCTGAGGAATCTATGGCTGAATTCAGTCCTGAACGCCGTTTTACGCGTATCGATCGTCTCCCCCCTTATGTTTTCAATATCACTGCTGAACTGAAAATGGCTGCGCGTCGGCGTGGCGAAGATATTATCGATTTCAGCATGGGTAACCCAGATGGCCCAACGCCACCGCATATCGTTGAAAAGCTCTGCACGGTTGCCCAGCGCCCGGATACGCACGGCTACTCAACCTCTCGCGGTATTCCCAGGTTACGTCGCGCGATCTCGCGCTGGTATCAGGATCGCTATCAGGTTGATATCGATCCTGAAAGTGAAGCGATTGTCACCATCGGCTCGAAAGAGGGGTTGGCGCACCTGATGCTGGCCACGCTGGATCACGGCGATACGGTGCTGGTGCCGAATCCAAGCTACCCGATCCATATCTACGGCGCGGTGATTGCCGGGGCGCAGGTCCGTTCTGTGCCGCTGGTGGAAGGTGTCGATTTCTTTAACGAACTGGAACGTGCGATTCGCGAAAGCTATCCGAAACCCAAGATGATGATCCTCGGTTTCCCGTCGAACCCAACGGCGCAGTGCGTGGAACTCGATTTCTTCGAGAAAGTGGTAGCCCTGGCCAAGCGTTATGACGTGCTGGTGGTTCACGATTTAGCCTATGCGGATATCGTCTATGACGGCTGGAAAGCCCCGTCGATTATGCAGGTCCCGGGCGCGCGTGATGTGGCGGTAGAGTTCTTTACCCTGTCGAAAAGCTACAACATGGCGGGCTGGCGTATTGGCTTTATGGTGGGTAACAAAACGCTGGTGAGTGCCCTGGCGCGCATTAAGAGTTACCACGACTACGGTACCTTCACGCCGCTGCAGGTCGCCGCTATCGCTGCCCTGGAAGGCGACCAGCAGTGTGTCCACGAGATTGCCGCCCAGTATAAGCGCCGCCGCGACGTGCTGGTAAAAGGGTTGCATGAAGCGGGCTGGATGGTGGAAATGCCGAAGGCGTCTATGTACGTCTGGGCAAAAATTCCGGAGCCGTATGCGGCGATGGGATCGCTGGAGTTTGCCAAAAAACTGCTGCAGGATGCGAAGGTGTGTGTGTCGCCGGGCATTGGCTTTGGTGATTATGGCGACACCCATGTGCGATTTGCCCTGATTGAAAACAGCGACCGTATTCGTCAGGCGGTGAGGGGCATCAAGAGCATGTTCCGGGCCGACGGTCTTCTCACCTCAAAGAGCGTCGCTGAACACCCCGCGTCGTCATGACATAAAAAAACAGGAGCTGATGGCTCCTGTTTTTTTGACAGCATGTTCTTCACTAGATCATCAGGGCAAAGGTTCCGGCCCAGACTAAAACAATCACCGAAATGCCCATAAAGAAATATTTCACGTTTCATCGCTCCGCGTATCTTGTGGTACGCATTTAAAAACAGAGTCCACCTGATTATAGAGAACTGAAATCCGGTTAAAACGGAAATGAGAATTTTCCCGTTACGCCGTTAACTCCAGCTCAGAATTCTGTGCTTTCCTGTTGCCAGACGGCGCTAATGTACGCTTAAAAATGAGAGGTGACAAGAGGGATTTTTTTAAATAATTTCCGTCACTTACGTGTGTCGTGGAACGGCGACAGTTTGATTTCACTTCGCAATAAATTCACTTTGGGCGACGCATTGAAAGACAGTTACTCAGCGGGAAGACAGGTCATTGAAAAGGTTAGTTTCTTAGCGAAACTAACCTGATGAAGGGCTAAATATAGAGTGAGGCTTCGCCAAGAGGGCGGGTTTTGAAACGACGGTGCATCCACAGATACTGCTCGGGCGCACGCATGATTTCAGTTTCGATAACTTTATTGATAAACGCCGCGGCTTCGCACTCATTTTCCGGATAGTTAGCCATTTCAGGAGAGATGTGCAGACGATAGCCTGACTTATCTGCTTTTCTCACCATCGTCACGGTCAGCATGGAGGCGCCCGATAAACGAGAAATGACAAAGGTGCCGTTAGTCGTCGCAACATCTTTCACCGCAAAGAAGGGGGCAAAGCTGCTGCCTTTACGTCCATAATCCTGATCGGGCGCAAACCAGACGGCCTCACCTTTCTTCAGGGCACCGACCATGCCGCGCAGGTTATTACGGCTGATCATCGCCTTATTGGAACGCAAGCGGCCTCGCGTCTGCACCCACTCCATCAACGCACTGTTGTGCGGTCTGTAGGTCGCCATCATTGGCTGACAAAGCCCCATCACCCGGCCGCCCAGCTCCAGCGACATAAAGTGAACGCCGACGACCATCACGCCGCGTTTTTGCATCTGCGCGCGTTTAAGGTTATCCAGTCCTTCCACGTCAAACCATTTGCGGACACGCTCATCCGGCCAGAACCAGGCCATTCCGGTTTCAAGCAGCGCCATGCCGATAGACTTGAAGTTTTCCGCGATGAGTTTCTCGCGCTCTTCGGCATTGTACTGCGGAAAACAAAGCTCAATATTTTTACGCGCGATCGATTCGCGACGTTTCAGAAAAACGCGGGAAGCGCTGCCCAGTTTTGACCCCAGCAAGCGCAGGACAGGGTATGGAAGTTGAACCAGCAGCCAGAGCACGCCAAGACCAAACCATGTAAACCAGTAACGTGGGTGTAAAAACGCACGCTGAAATTTGGATTGAGACAAAATAGTAGAACCTATGTGAAGCCTGTAAAGGTAGCGCAGAGTTTGCGATACGACGTGCCGATAAGACCGTTCTTCAAGGTGATGGTTGCAGGCTTTACCGAACTTTACGGCGTTGCCTGGCCACTGCTGATTTGGGTGGGCGGCGTAATGTAGCACCGTTATACGATATGTGCTATTACTCGTTTTTGATTAAAAAAGCGGCGATTCTGGAGGTGTTTGATTTTACACTGTATAAGCTCAAGAAGTGAGAGCGATTTTCATGCCTGAGGGGAGAACTGAAGCCTTTGCGTAAGCAGGAGTGAGCCGACAAAAGAGCAGCAGTGTTTATTTTCGGACCTTAATATACGTTTTATTTTCCCTTCGAATAATAGATAAGAATTTTCTTTGTGAAAATTCTTATCTATTATTCATGCCATAAATCAATTCGTCGCTTGTATTTATTCATTAACCTCTGTCTTTTATCTGCTCGCAATAACCTGTCGCTGTTCATTCATCTTTTTTTGATATCATGCCGTGATGTAAATCAAAACAAAATGGTTTTATTAGCATCTCTCTGCTTGTGATCCTTTTTACGATACAAATATTCGCTTTGCATGAAGAAGGTAGTGTCTTTTACTAAGGCTAAAGGATAATTCGCAATAATGTCTTAGTGGAAAATTCTTAAGAAATTTCTCATTGCGGGTAAATGATCTGTATATTTGATTTTACGTCGATCATTATTCTAATATTGCGCATCAAGAACGATACCGTGAAGTTGGCGTAGCAAAAACACAGAGGGATGATGAAATGGCTGACAGTTTTCAAAATGAGGTGCCTAAGGCACGTATAAACCTGAAGCTTGACCTGCATACGGGCGGGGCAAGTAAGAAAATGGAATTACCGTTGAAATTACTGGTTGCGGGTGATTTCAGTAATGGTCAGGAGTCTGCTCAAATATCTGAGCGTGAGAAGGTTAACATCACGAAAAATAATTTCGACAGCGTTCTTTCTGAATATTCCCCAAAACTTAATCTAACCGTTAAAAATACGCTGTCCGAGGATGGTGGTGAGGACTCTATTCAGCTGACTTTTCAGAGCATGAAAGATTTCACGCCAGAGCAGGTGGCTGCTCAGATACCGCAGCTGAAAGCAATGCTGGCGATGCGCAACTTGCTGCGCGACCTGAAGGCTAACTTGTTGGATAACCAGACCTTCCGAAAGGAGCTGGAAAAAATCGTTCTGGACCAGTCGCTTAGCGCTGAGTTGCGAAATGAACTATCCGCGCTGGCATCAAGAAAATCGTAACCATCACGCTGTTTTAACGGATTTATCAAGGAATGCTCATGTCTGTACAAAATAATACTGCCGGGAGTGAAAGCGTGGTGCTGGAACGTCCTGCTGCGGGTGGGGTTTACGCCTCCCTGTTTGAGAAAATCAATCTGAGTCCTGTCTCCGAGTTGAGCGCGTTAGACCTCTGGCAAGATGCGCAGGCGATGTCAGATGCGACCGCTGATGAGCGTCTGACTGCAGGTATGCAGGTCTTTCTGGAATGTCTGACCAAAGCAGGCGCGAAGGTCGAAAAACTGGATAAAAGCCTGATCGATCATCACATCGCGGAGCTCGATTACCAGATCAGCCGCCAGCTGGACGCGGTTATGCACCACGATGAGTTTCAGGCGGTCGAAAGCCTGTGGCGTGGGGTGAAATCGCTGGTTGATAAAACAGATTTTCGCCAGAACGTGAAAATTGAGCTTCTGAGTATGTCCAAAGAAGATCTGCGCCAGGACTTTGAAGACAGCCCGGAAATCATCCAGAGTGGTCTGTATAAACACACCTACATTGATGAATATGATACTCCAGGCGGCGAGCCGATTGCGGCACTGATTTCCGCTTACGAGTTTGATGCTTCAGCGCAGGATGTCGCTCTGCTTCGCAACATCTCCAAAGTATCCGCTGCTGCACATATGCCGTTTATCGGCTCTGCAGGCCCGAAATTCTTCCTTAAGGAGTCAATGGAAGACGTCGCGGCGATTAAAGATATTGGTAACTATTTTGACCGCGCAGAGTACATCAAGTGGAAATCGTTCCGCGATACTGACGACGCCCGCTACATCGGCCTGGTCATGCCGCGCGTACTGGGACGTTTACCGTATGGCCCGGACACCGTTCCGGTTCGCAGCTTCAACTATGTCGAAGAAGTCAAAGGTCCGGATCACGACAAATACCTGTGGACTAATGCATCATTTGCCTTCGCGTCAAACATGGTACGCAGCTTTATCAATAATGGCTGGTGTGTACAAATCCGCGGCCCGCAGGCTGGTGGTGCGGTTCAGGACCTGCCTATTCATCTGTACGATCTCGGCACCGGCAATCAGGTAAAAATCCCGAGCGAAGTGATGATTCCCGAAACCCGCGAATTCGAATTCGCGAATCTGGGCTTCATTCCTTTGTCCTACTATAAAAATCGCGATTACGCGTGCTTCTTCTCAGCCAACTCCACTCAGAAACCGGCGCTGTATGACACCGCTGATGCGACGGCGAACAGCCGCATCAACGCCCGTCTTCCGTACATCTTCCTGCTGTCGCGTATCGCCCACTACCTGAAGCTGATTCAGCGCGAGAACATCGGTACCACGAAGGACCGCCGACTGCTTGAACTGGAGCTGAACACGTGGGTCCGCAGTCTGGTTACCGAAATGACCGATCCGGGCGACGAGTTGCAGGCTTCTCACCCGCTGCGCGACGCGAAAGTGGTAGTGGAAGACATCGAAGACAATCCGGGCTTCTTCCGCGTGAAGCTTTACGCCGTGCCGCATTTCCAGGTGGAAGGCATGGACGTCAATCTGTCGCTGGTTTCCCAAATGCCGAAAGCCAAATCGTAAGGCGAGAGGAAATCAGGGATGAAAATTTACCGCCCGCTTTGGGAGGATGGGGCCGCTCTGGCCCCGCAACAGTTCCAGCAGCAGGTTCGCTGGAATGAGCACGTTGCCGACATGGTCGCCCGGATGGGTATTTCACATCCCTGGGGCGTGGTTGTGGCTGAATTTGATGATGCTGCGCTGGCGCTCTCTCGCCTGAATGCCATCCGTCTGGTGGTACGCTTTCAGGATGGAACTCTTGTGGATACCGACCTGGCAGATACGCTTCCTCCGGTCTGTGACTTGTCTGTTGCAGCCGGCAGTGAATCTGTTGATGTGGTTGTCGCACTACCGCTGCTGAGTGCCAGTGGTGGCAACCTCGATAACGGCCAGGACAGTGAGCGTCCGCGTCGCTGGAAAGCGGAGCGTGTGGTAGTGCAGGAACTGGCCGGGTATGAAAGCGGGGAGTTGGCCATTCTGCGTCATGCGTTGACCCTGCGTTTGTCCAGCCAGGAAAATACGGCATACCTGACCTGTCCGGTAGCCCGTCTGGTGCGTAATGCTCAGGGGCAATGGAGCCGGGACCCTGCATTCATTCCGACGATGCTTTCCCTTTCTGCAAGCCCGCTTCTGACCACCGAACTGGGTGACCTGCTGATCCGTTTACAGGCCCGCCGCCGTCGCCTCATGGCCATGCGCCGTGAAAGCAATGAGAGGATGGCCGACTTTGCAGTCGCGGATGTCTCCCTGTTCTGGCTACTCAATGCTCTGAACAGCGCCGAGCCGGTGCTGACGGAACTGCTGCAGACACCGGATCGGCACCCGGAGTTGCTGTACCGCGAACTGACACGTCTGGCTGGCAGCCTGTTGACCTTCTCGCTTGAGCACGACGCCGGGGACATTCCTGCTTATCAGCATGATGCACCGGAACGGGTATTCCCACCACTGCTGACACTGCTCGATAAACTGCTGGAAGCGAGTCTGCCGTCGCGGGTGGTGAGTATCTACCTAGAGCATCAGGACCAGATCTGGAAAGGCGCCCTGCACGATGCTCGCCTGCGTGAAGGGGCTGATTTTTACCTTTCCGTACGTGCCTCCATGCCGAACCATGAACTTCAGACGAAATTCCCGCAGTTGTGTAAGGCGGGCAGCTTTGATGATGTTTCGGATGTGGTGAATGTGGCTCTCAGCGGGATGGTTATCAAACCTCTGACCCATGTTCCGGCGGCTATCCCGTTACGCCTTGAGAACCAGTACTTCTCTCTGGATCTGAGTACCGATGCGGCCCGGGCGATGCTGGAAGCGGGAAGCTGCACCTTCTACGCCCCGCGCTCATTGGGAGATGTGAAACTTGAACTCTTTGCGGTGCTGCGCACATGAATAAATCCGATCTCACCCAGTTAGAACGTATCTTCTACCCGGGCTGGCTGATGGCCAGCCAGCTACGGGGCGGTCAGGAAGTCCGTGATGGGGAAGGGCTATACCGGAGGGCCTGCCGTCTGGTGCAGGAGGTGAAAGCTGCACTCACGGAGGCAGGTTACAGCGACATCAGCCGTGACCATATGGTGTATACCCTGTGTGCACTGCTCGATGAGAGCGTGATGAATCGGGGAACCACCGATGATGGCTACCTGACCTGGCGCCGTGACCCGCTGCAGGCACACTTCTTTGGCACCCTCAATGCCGGTGAGGAACTGTGGGAAAGGATCCGAAGCCTGCTGAAAGAAACTGCCCCTGACGCCGCCGTCCTGACCTGTATGTACCGGACCCTGCAGCTGGGATTCGTGGGCCAGTATCGCGCTCAGGATGATGAGCGTCGGGAAGATATTGTTCGCGCTCTCGCAGAACGGGTGCCCACCTTCACGCTGGCACAAGACGCCCCCATCGTTGCCCGCGCATCGCGCCTGCGCAGCGGCCGTCGCTGGTACTGGCTGAGCTGGGTTGTGGCTGCTGCCGCCCTGGTTGCGCTCTGGTTCTTCCTTTCGTCTTCGCTTACCGAGCTGGTAAGCCAGATCGTCAGGCCGGAGTAAGCGATGCGAGATACGTACCGAAGTCTGTTAACTGCCCTGGGTACCGTACTGGCGCTGTGGCTCATTCTGGGATTCTGGCCCCTGTCCTCAGGTAGCCGTTTGGCAATCAGCCTGCTGGTTGTTCTGGTGTCCGGGGTGATGTTATTGCGTCAGCGTCGGGCTACTCAGGCACGGGCGGCCGCTGTCCGGGAAATTGTGGATGAAAACCTGCCGCCAGAAGATTTTCAGGGGGCGGTGATCCTCGTTTGTGGCGACAACACCCCGCTGTTTGTGTCTGGTTCCCGCCACCGGGAAACTCGGCAGGGATGGTATCTGCGGGTGAAAGATGCGGAACAGCTTCCCCTCTTTGCGCAGCACATGAGTTTGATGCGTCCAGCCCTGGTGTCGCAAATCTCCGTAATGCTGGCGGTGGTGCCTGAACAGCACACCTCCCGTGATGATTTTACCCAGTCTCTGCGGGGCTGGCAGCGGGCTGTCGTCCAGTGCCGCGCGGCATTTGGCACTTTGCCACCGCTGTGGACCGTGACCTGGGTATCGCCCCCTGTGGCCTGCGCAGAGGAAGAGCCTGTCTGGTTTACCACGGTAAGTCAGCGGGGCGGTATTCATGTGTATCAGCCCGGTCAGGGCAGTATGTCACTGACGGAATGGACCCGAGATACTGGGGCAGAAGGGCGTCTTTCTCGTCTGAGTCAGGGCCTGTGGCTGGACAGTCTGCTTGCCTGGCAGAACAGCGCGTTGAATGACCTGTTGTCGGTACGGCGGGGAGAGTTGCCTGTGATGAAGCCCTGCGTACAGGGTATGTGCATAGTTCCGGTGAGCGGTATCGAGGGCAATCTCTGGCAGCAGCACATCACTACCGTGACGGCGCTGCCACCAGATACCGTTGTGACCAACGAACCACTACTGTTGCCTGAACTGCTGCTGCCAGCGCTGCCGCGCCGACGGGGCGTTAGCCGCAGAATGGTGTTCTGGCGTTACGCCGGGTTTCTGGGCGGGATTTTCCTGGCACTTGCCATGCTGGCATCCTGGATGAACAACCAGCGTCTCATCCGTAATGTGGGCGATCACCTTGCGTTGTATCACCAGCTGCCGGGAAAGCCTGTGGCACCGAAACTGCGTGCGCAACAGCGACTGAGAGCAGATGGCGCATTGCTGGACGACTGGCAGCGCCGCGGGGAGCCACTGCGCTATCGCCTTGGGTTGTATCAGGGGCTGCGCCTGATTCCGCTCGTTGAAGCCGCCGTCAGTGACTGGGCGCCTCCACCACCGCCTCCGCCGGTCATTAAGAAAATCATTCAGGGTCCTAAAACCCTTCGCCTCGACAGTATGTCACTGTTCGATTCCGGCAAGTTCGTGCTGAAAGCGGGTTCCACCAAAATGCTGGTGAATTCACTGGTTGGCATCAAAGCGAAGCCCGGCTGGCTGATTGTCGTGTCCGGCCATACCGATAACACCGGTACTCCGCAACTGAACCAGACGCTGTCCCTGAAACGTGCCGAAGCGGTGCGCAACTGGATGCGTGACACCGGCGACGTGCCGGAAAGCTGTTTTGCGGTGCAGGGCTATGGCGAAAGCCGCCCTGTCGCAACCAACGACACCCCGGAAGGGCGTGCGCTTAACCGCCGTGTCGAAATCAGTCTGGTACCGCAGGCCAGTGCCTGTCAGATACCGGGCCACACCCAGACGTCATCGCAGGATGATGACGTATCACAATCAAATGGAGAGTAACTCTCATGGCAATTCCTGTTTATCTTTGGCTGAAAGACGACGGCGGCGCGGACATCAAGGGTTCTGTTGACGTTCAGGATCGTGAAGGCAGCATTGAGGTTGTTGCGCAGGAGCATAACCTGTACATCCCGACCGACAACAACACCGGCAAGCTGACCGGTACACGTATCCACACCCCGTTCCTGTTCACCAAGGAAATCGACTCGTCCAGCCCGTACCTGTACAAGGCGGTGACCACCGGTCAGACCCTCAAGTCTGCGGAATTCAAGTGGTACAAAATCAACGACGCGGGCCAGGAAGTGGAGTACTTCAACACCAAACTGGAAAACGTGAAAGTGGTGAAAGTGAATCCGGTGATGCACGACATCAAGGATCCTTCTTTCGAGAAGCACAACCACCTTGAGCAGATCGAACTGCGTTACGAAAAAATCACCTGGACCTACAAAGACGGCAACATCATTCATTCCGATTCCTGGAACGAACGCGCCACCGCGTAAGTCACGAGCGGGCAGAGTTTCTCTGTCCGCTTTTTTTGTTTTGCTGAACGTCTGCCTGTACGGGCGTTGACCAAAAAACATCACATTTCGGAAATCAGACCTTATGGGCCTCGGTAACGGCCAGGGGCGGTAGCGTGCCTGAACGGTCCTCAACAGTGAGCAAGCAAACATGGAAAACCCGGCAATCCTTCTTCGACGTCTGAACCCTTACTGCGCCCGCGCGATGGAAGGGGCGGCCTCTCTGTGTCAGACACGCGCCCATGCGGAAATTCTGCCGGAGCACTGGCTGCTGAAACTGCTGGAGCAGGGGGAAGGTGACCTGACGGTGCTGGCGCGCCGCTACGAATGGGACATGGATGCTATCTGGCAGGATTTGCTGGGCTGGCTGGATAAACAGCCGCGCTCGGTACGCCACCGCCCACAGCTGTCTGACGCCATTCAGATCCTGATGCAGGAAGCCTGGCTGATTGCCTCGCTAAACGGTGAAGAACACATCCGGAGCCAGCACCTGTTGATGGCCCTGGTGGAAAAACAGAACCTGGTGCGCTGCAATGGTCTGTGGCCGCTGCTGACGCTTGGTCAGAACCAGCTGGAGTGCCTGCGTCCGCTGCTGGACGCACAGTCCGACGAACGCCCGGACGTGCAGCAGGAAGCAGATCTGGCCCAGAGCCACGGTGGTGAGGTGGAGTTTGTCGGGCGCCCGGCTGGTATGGAAATGGAAGAGGGGGAGCTGAGCCCTGCGCTGCAGAACGCGCTGGATAAATTTACCCTCGATGTCACCGCCAAAGCCAGAGAGGGCAAAATCGACCCGGTGTTTGGTCGCGACACGGAAATTCGCCAGATGGTGGACATTCTCTCCCGTCGTCGCAAGAACAACCCGATCCTGGTCGGTGAGCCGGGTGTCGGTAAAACGGCCCTGGTCGAAGGCCTGGCACTGCGTATTGCCGAAGGCAACGTCCCCGAATCTCTCAAACCGGTCATCCTGCGCACCCTCGACCTTGGTCTGCTGCAGGCGGGCGCCGGTGTGAAAGGCGAATTTGAACAGCGTCTGAAAAACGTCATCGACGCGGTACAGCAGTCACCGATCCCGATTTTGCTGTTTATCGACGAAGCGCACACCATCATCGGCGCGGGCAACCAGGCGGGGGGCCCGGATGCGGCCAACCTGCTGAAACCGGCACTGGCCCGCGGCGAACTGCGCACTATCGCTGCAACCACCTGGAGCGAGTACAAACAGTACTTCGAGCGCGATGCCGCTCTGGAGCGCCGCTTTCAGATGGTGAAGGTGGATGAGCCGGACGACGACACCGCCTGCCTGATGCTGCGCGGCCTGAAATCCCGATACGCCGAACACCACAACGTGCATATCACCGACGATGCGGTCCGTGCCGCTGTCACGCTTTCTCGCCGTTATTTAACAGGACGCCAGCTGCCGGACAAAGCGGTTGATTTGCTCGACACCGCCGCTGCCCGCGTGCGCATGAGCCTCGATACCGTGCCTGAACAAATTGTGCGTCTGAAAGCACAGCTGACCGCACTGGAACTTGAAGAGCAGGCGCTGCTGGAAGACATTGCTGCGGGTTGCACCGGACACGGCGATCGTCTGAGCGTCATTGAACAGCAGCGCAATACACTGGAAGCTACCCTGCAGCAGCAGGAAAGCCGTTTCAGCGCTGAAAAAGAGATTGCACAGCAACTGATGGCCAGCCGCCAGGATATCAGCCAGCAGGCTGAGATTTCCGACCTGCAGCAGCAGCTCGAACAGGCACAGCAGGGCGACGTGCTGGTTCAGGTGGATGTCGACACCCGCACGGTTGCCAACGTGATTGCCGACTGGACCGGCGTACCGCTCTCTTCCCTGATGAAAGACGAACAGACCGAACTGCTGACGCTGGAAAATGAAATCGGCAAACGCGTGGTCGGGCAGGATGTGGCACTCGTTGCCATCGCTCAGCGCCTGCGTGCCGCGAAGACCGGACTGACATCAGAGAACGGCCCACAGGGCGTGTTCCTGCTGGTTGGCCCGAGTGGCGTCGGTAAGACCGAAACTGCACTGGCGCTGGCGGACGTGCTGTACGGCGGTGAGAAATCCCTCATCACCATCAACCTGTCCGAATACCAGGAGCCGCACACGGTGTCGCAGCTGAAAGGCTCGCCTCCGGGTTACGTGGGTTACGGTCAGGGTGGCATTCTCACCGAAGCGGTACGCAAGCGTCCGTACAGCGTGGTGCTGCTGGATGAGGTGGAAAAAGCCCACCGCGACGTCATGAATCTGTTTTATCAGGTCTTTGACCGCGGCTTTATGCGCGACGGCGAAGGGCGTGAAATCGACTTCCGCAACACCGTCATCCTGATGACCTCCAACCTCGGCAGCGATCACCTGATGCAGTTGCTGGACGAACAGCCGGAGGCCAGCGAAGCCGACCTGCACGAGCTGCTGCGCCCGATACTGCGCGACCACTTCCAGCCCGCGCTGCTGGCCCGTTTCCAGACTGTGATTTACCGTCCATTAGCCGAAGCGGCGATGCGCACCATCGTGGAAATGAAGCTTGAACAAATGAGCAAACGCCTGAGCCGCCACTACGGCCTGACCACGCAGATAGATGAGAGCCTGTATGACGCTCTCACTTCTGCCTGCCTGCTGCCGGATACTGGTGCGCGTAACGTTGACAGCCTGCTCAATCAGCAGATTCTGCCGGTGCTGAGTCAGCAGCTGCTGACCCACATGGCTGCGAAACAGAAACCACACTCCCTGACGCTCGGCTGGAGCGATGAGGAAGGGATTGGGCTTGAATTTTCAGACGCGGCTGAACGCTAATCCGGAGGCAGGGAATGACCATTCATGATGCCGGGAAGAAGAAAAAGAAGGACGACAAGAAGCAGGACGATGATTCCGTCAGAAAACTGACTACCGGGGAAATCGCCTTAGCCAGAACGGTATTCGGCAACCGGATCGATTACGAGAAGGTGAAAATTCATCATGGCAGTTATCTGCCGTTTAATGCACAGGATGCCAATACGGCAATGACGCCAAATGGTGAAATATATTTCATTAATCAGTACCGGGATGATTTTTCACAGTCGACGTATTCGCTTCAACATATGTTTATTCACGAAATGAGTCATGTCTGGCAGCGTGAAAAAGGAATGAATGTTATTGGAAGAGGGCTTGTGAGCTGGCTTGTCAGCTATCGCTATACGCTTGATGGCCGCCTGGTGAGTGACTATCCGATGGAGCAGCAGGCACAGATTATTGCCGATAATTTTGTTTTACAGACATTTGGCTATGAAATCTGGTGGCACCTTGAAAATAAAAAATATCCCGATATTACGCTTGATGGTGACACGTCTGAGGCAGTAATACGCGAAGGGTATAAAAATTCTCTGAGAGGTTTTCCATGGTAAGCGTGAGCCATTTTCGAAAAATTATCTTTATCGTTTCATTAGGCATGTCTTCGGTAGTCCTGACAGGGTGCCCGGGGCCTGGCGACAGAATGAGCCTGGATGAAACTGCGCAGGTGAGCAGGCAGGGTAATGACGTCTGTATGAGTATTAATGATGCGCGAGATTATCAGCCTGCAGACATGGGGATCAATCTTCGGGGAACGCTGCCTAAAGAGAAAAAATTCAACTTCTCGCCAGGACTTAAGATTGTTGATGGTGCATTGTGCATTCCTCCGTCTTACCACTGTTTCATGGATGGTAATAAATATATTGTTGAATTCGTGCTTCATTCAGAAAGTAACAAAGATGAACCCCGGAATTTTGTTGTCGGAATAGGTGTTAATAAAACCCAGGTATATAACTTTCCTTTGACCTATCGCGAAATATCAAGGCCTTATGGTTCAATTGAAATTTCTGAATAGTATCCCGGAATAACGTCATGAAGGTTTTTATCTTTTTAACTTTAATGATTGTGGAAATTCTGTTTCTTCCGGATACGTATTTTTACACATTTGTTAAGCGCTTTATTTCCATCAGCGGTGACGGTGAATACGGCATGAACAATTTTGAAATGACCGTATTGCTGGTTAAAACCCTTGCCTGCGCCCTTGGGGCAGGAGCTGCAATCACTCTTTTTCGTACTCGCTGAGTACCCCTGATTAAACCTGTTACTTGCCCGTCGGCAAGAAAGTCATGGACTGCAGGTTATCCCATGGAGTCAATATCATGAGTCTGACAGATACGCTGAAGAATACCCTGTCTGCGCTAACTGAAGGCGGGCTGAACCGCTACCGCCTGGATATTCCGTCCTGCACAGCTTCACTGGACGTGGAAGAGTTTAACGGTAAGGAGTTCATGAGTGAGCTCTACTACTACGAAGTTATCTTTACCAGCAGCGATCAGAATATCAGTTCGGCGCAACTGTTGACCAAACCTGCCACGCTGACAATGGGAACCGGGCCTCTGATGGGGTTGACCGGGCAGAAAGTGGTGCATGGTGTGGTGACGCATTTTAAGCGTATCAGTGGCTCACGTGACCAGGCGACGTACCAGATTATTATTGAGCCGTTCCTGTCTTTGCTGCGCAAGCAATTCCGTACCCACCGTTTTTTCGTCAATAAGTCGGTACCGGAAGTCGTCACTGAAGTATTGCAGGAGCATGGCCTGAAAGGCTGGGAATATGATTTCACCCTCAAAGCCGACTATCCGAAGCGTGAACAGATTAACCAGTATAAGGAAAATGATCTCGCCTTCATTGAGCGTCTGCTGGCCGAAGTAGGGATTTTCTACTTCTTCACTCTGCAGCCCGACACCCAGACTGAAGTGGTACATTTCGCTGACAAGCAGAGCGCCTGGACGTTCGGAAAGTCTCTGCCACTCAGTAGCCCATCGGGAATGAGTGACAACTCAGCGGACTCGGTATGGGGGGTTAACGTTCGACAGAACGTGGTTGAACGTAATGTCACCGCCAGTGATTACAATCACCGCGAAGCTCAAAATATCCTGGCCTCTGTACCGGCTGACATGACCCGTGGCGACGGTGACGGTGTTACCTACGGTGAGGTTTATCACTACCTGCCGCGCCATTTTGAACGTGGTGACAATATCACACCTTCAGCGGAAACAGGCAACTTCTGGGCACGTCTTGAACACGAGCGTTTCCTGTCAGGGCAGACGACTATCAGCGGCTGCAGTAATGATGCCCTGCTTTCTCCGGCCCAGGTGCTGACAATCAGTGAACGTGTAGTGCCGCCGACACTGCCATCAGAAACGGACAACGGCATTATCGTTACCCGCACGGGCTATATAGCGAGTCGCAAAGATGCCTTGATCGTAATGTGGGAGGGGATGCCGTACTACGAGAACCGCTGCTGGCGTCCTTCCGCCAAAAAGCGCCCGGTGGTCAGCGGTACGCTGATGGCGCGTGTGACCAGTGCCAAAGATAACGACATTTACGCCTGGCAGGATGCATCCGGCATGTACCGGGTGAAGTTTGATGCCGACCGTGATGACAAAAAACAGGGCATGGAAAGCATGCCGGTGCGCTTCGCCAAACCTTACGGCGGTGATAAATACGGCTTTCACTTCCCGTTGATCCAGGGCACTGAAGTTGCCATTGCGTTTCATGAGGGCGACCCGGACCGTCCGTATATTGCCCATGCGATGCATGATTCCCGCCACGTTGACCACGTCACTGAAGCAAACAGCACGCGCAACGTTATCCGCACAGCGGGCCTGAACAAGCTGCGGATGGAGGACAAGCGCGGCGAAGAGCACGTTAAGCTCAGTACAGAGTACGGTGGTAAGACCCAACTTAACTTAGGTCACAACGTCAATGCATCCAGAACTCTTCGTGGCGAGGGAGCGGAGCTGCGCACTAACGACTGGGTCAGTGTTCGTGGTGGTAAGGGCATTCTGCTTACTGCAGATGCTCAGCCTGACGTCGGCAGTAAAATGCTGGAAATG
>NZ_JUMS01000011.1:0-22467 GCF_001059415.1 Enterobacter sp. 940_PEND | reverse complement strand
CATAAAGTGAACGGAATGACCACCAGAGCCGTATGTTCCCCCTCACCCCACCCCTCTCCCTCAAGGGAGAGGGGGGTCGTCCGTGCTAGCATTATTTTATGGGGAATCCTCAGCCCCAAGGAGAGGGCCTGGGTGATGGCATTAGGCCGCACAGTTTGTAGGCCGGGTAAGCGTGAGCGCCACCCGGCTTTTTTATTTGCCCACGTAATACCGCTTCACCTCGTCAAACTGCATCGCAAAGTCGATATAGCTCATCAGCGCGGGCGAGTTCAGCTTGCGGCTTGGATACGCCAGCCACAGATCGTTACCTTCAACATTCCACTCCGGCAGCACCTGAACCAGCGCACCTTTTTCAATTTTATCTTCCAGCAGAAATGCGGGTAAGAGCGTGATCCCCGCACCGGCAATCGCACACTCGCGGGCGTATACCAGATTATCGGTCATGTGCGCGTTATCCGGCAGGTAGCGGTAATCCTCGCTCTCGCTTCGCAGAAGCCACTCCGACCACGCCCTGTGCGTAATGCAGCGGTGCTCCACCAGCTGGCGGGGATGCGTCAGCGGATCCCGACGCGCCAGATAGTCCGGCGAAGCCAGCATATAACGCGGGCAGTGCCCGATCATCCGGCCAATCAGGGAGGAGTCCTGCGGCTTACCGGTGCGCAGCGCTACGTCAAAACCGGCCTCGACCAGATCCACCACATCATCAGAAATTGACACATCCAGCGAAACGTCAGGATAGCGAAGCTGGAACTCGGCGTTCATATGCGCCAGCAGCGTCGCCCCTATCCCCGCCGGACAGGTGATCCGCAGCCGCCCGCTGGGGTTTTCGCGCAGGCGCTGAATGGCGTACTCTGCCCGCTCGCTGGCCGCCAGCATCTCGCGACAGTGCACCAGATAGTGCTCGCCCGCAAACGTGAGGCTGATCCTGCGCGTGGTGCGGTTCAGCAGGCGGATACCCACCTGCTGTTCCAGCTGGCTAATTCGCTGGCTTACGCTGGATTTCGGCAGTTCGGCTTTCTGCGCGGCAGCGGTAAAGCTGCCCATCTCCGCCACCAGCGCGAACAGCGCCATATCCTGCAGCTGTTTAAACATGATTGTTCACCCTGTACGAACGCTGAGTTCTTGATTGTCCATCTTATCACGCAGCTGGCCACTTTATAGACTAGCCTCAACAAAACGCATTTCATTGAGGAGTACACCATGTCTGTCAAAGCCATTGCCGTTAACCCAGAAAATCCGTCCACCTTCATTGAAATCACCCCGCCGATGCCGCAGCCCGGCGAGCACGATCTGCTGGTGGAGGTGAAAGCCGTCTCCGTTAACCCGGTCGATACCAAAGTCCATGCGGGCATTGCCAGGAACGGGCTGAATGAGCCGCGCATCCTCGGGTGGGATGCCAGCGGGATCGTCAAAGCCGTTGGGGGTGGCGTCACCGGATTCAAACCGGGGGATGAAGTGTGGTACGCGGGCGACATTACCCGCCCGGGCAGCAATACCACGCACCAGCTGATCGACGCGCGCATTGTCGGGCACAAGCCTGCCAGCCTCGGCTGGGCCGCGGCTGCCGCGTTGCCACTGACCGCCCTTACAGCCTGGGAAGGATTATTCGAGCGGCTGAACATTCAGGATGCCGGGGCGGATAAAACGCTGCTGATCATTGGCGGCGCGGGCGGAGTGGGATCGCTGGCGATCCCCTTTGCAAAGCACAACAGCAAGGTGAAAATCATCGCGACGGCATCAAGAGAAGATTCCGCCCGCTGGTGTCGCGATCGCGGGGCTGACGTTGTCGTCAACTACCGCGACCTGAAAGGGGAGCTGACGAAACAGGGGCTGACCTTTGTGGATTACATTTTCATCCTCAACGACACCGACGGGCACTGGGATGCGGTCAGCGACCTGATTGCGCCTCAGGGGCATATCTGTTCCATCGTTGAGAATGAACGTCCGCTGAACCAAGACAAGCTGAAGTCCAAATCCGCCGCCCTGCACTGGGAATTTATGTACACCCGCAGCATGTATCAGACCGCGGATATGGCGCGTCAGGGTGAGATCCTCAATGAGGTGGCAAAGCTGGTGGATAACGGCGTGGTGGAAAGCTCACTGAGTGAAACGCTGCACGGGCTGAGCGTGGAGAGCATTACCGAGGCGCACCGTAAAGTGCTGGAGGGACATATGCGGGGGAAAGTGGTGGTTGAGTTCTGAGTGGCTTGATGCCCTCACCCCGTCCCTCTCCCACAGGGAGAGGGAGGTTAACGTCCCCTCTCCCTGTGGGAGAGGGTTAGGGTGAGGGGTAAGTTTTTACCCCTGCTCCCCCATCATCTCCTTCACCAGCTCGACGCAGCGCAGGAAACGGGAGTCATAGTCCGACTCTTCCACATGGACAAACTCAACGTTGTTTTCGTTGAGCATCTCCACCAGCATGGACTGGAATTCCCGCCTGTCCACGGAGCTGCCGAGGCTGCGCATGCCGTCGGCCACCCACGGGGTGTTGTTCTCCAGCAGGATCACCAGGTCAAAGCGGTATTCGTCAATCAGCGCCTGCACGAACGGGTGCTCGCGCCCTTCGTATTTTTTACAGAACGCCTGCGTGGTCACGAAATCGGTATCGATAAACGCCACTTTGTTGGCATATTTCACCGCAAAATCAATGTACTGGGCATGACCGAGCGCGATTTTGTCGTAGTCGGAATACTGCAGCGCCATCTCGTCGCCGCCAAGGTGCGAGAAGACATAATCGCGGCCGTACTCCCACGCGCTGGTGGTGTTGAAGATGTTCGCCAGCTTGTTGACCAGCGTTGATTTACCGCTCGACTCGCCGCCCAGGATCGCGACGGTACGCACGAAGAACGGCTTCACCTCGGTCGGGATGTAATCCCAGTAGCGGAACGGGTTCTCGCGGATCTGCGCTCCGCTGATGTTCATAAAGGTACGTTTCGGGTCGATCAGCACCGTCTCGATACCCAGATGCTCGCGGAACTGCGGCGCGTCGGACTCTTCAGAGGTGTAGATCCAGTTAGGCGCAATGCCCTTCTCTTCCATAAACGCTTTGATGCCGTTGCTCCACACGTCCCAGCCGTGCGGATACGGCTCCATGCCCTCTTCGTTAAAGGCATGAATACGAATATTTTTCTGATACTTAAAGGTCTGGAGCAGCCAGCGCAGGCGGTCCGGCACGGTCGGCTGCTGCGACATGGCGCTGTCTTCAAACAGCTGACGGTCACGGGTTTCGTCGTAGCCCATGATGATGTGCAGCTCGTCAACCTGGCTACAGGCGCGCTGGATCAGATAGATATGTCCGGTATGCAGGGGGTAAAACTTGCCGAACACCACGCCGATGTTCTTTTGCATACGCGGGAACTCCAGCCCCAGAAAGCGGTGCAGCGCTTCCAGCTTCTGCGCGCTGGGGCTTTTGATTTTGGCGTTCAGCAGCTGGCTCAGGTAGCCTTTGGTCATGCCGCTGGCGTCCGCCACCTGCTGCAGCGTGCAGCCCTTCTGGCGGATAGCGGTCTTGATGTAGTCAAATGATGACATAAATTACGGTGCCTCCTGCAAAATCAAATTTACGTAATTATAAGTCGTCAAAGACATTTAACGCATCTGCGAGTTTTTTCACGCCAAATACCTGCATCCCTTCCGGGATCTTTTTTGGCACGTTGGCGGCGGGAACGATCGCCCGGCGGAAACCGTGTTTTGCCGCCTCGGAGATACGCTCCTGGCCGCTGGGTACCGGACGGATTTCCCCGGCGAGGCCCACTTCGCCGAATACCACCAGATCCTGCGGCAGCGGTCTGTCTCGCAGGCTGGAAACCATCGCCAGCAGCAGCGCCAGGTCTGCGCTGGTCTCCGTGACTTTGACGCCGCCGACCACGTTAACGAAAACGTCCTGATCCGCCATCTGCAGCCCGCCGTGACGGTGCAGCACCGCCAGCAGGATCGCCAGACGGTTCTGTTCCAGACCGACCGCCACGCGCCGCGGGTTGCCCATCATCGACACGTCCACCAGCGCCTGAATTTCAACAAGCAGCGGGCGCGTCCCCTCCCACAGCACCATCACCGAGCTGCCGGAGGTGATCTCATCGCCGCGGCTCAGGAAGATGGCCGACGGATTGCTGACTTCGCGCAGCCCCTGTTCGGTCATGGCAAACACGCCCAGTTCGTTCACCGCCCCAAAGCGGTTCTTGTGGCTGCGCAGGGTACGGAAGCGAGAATCCGCGTCGCCATCGAGCATTACGGAGCAGTCGATACAGTGTTCCAGCACCTTCGGCCCGGCCAGCGAGCCGTCTTTGGTCACGTGGCCGACCATCACAATCGCCACGCCGCGCGTTTTGGCAAAGCGCGTCAGGTAAGCCGCGGTTTCACGCACCTGCGCGACGCTGCCCGGCGAAGACTGAATGTCCGCCATGTGCATCACCTGGATGGAGTCGATCACCATCAGCTTCGGCTGCTCTTCTTCAGCGATCATGCAGATCTGCTCGATGCTGGTTTCGGAGAGCATGTTCAGGTTGCCGGTCGGCAGGCCCAGACGGTGCGCGCGCATCGCCACCTGCTGGAGTGATTCTTCGCCCGTGACGTACAGGGTTTTCATCTGTTCGGCGAGCCTGCAGAGCGTTTGCAGCAGCAGGGTCGATTTACCCGCGCCCGGGTTACCGCCGATCAGGATCGCGCTGCCCGGCACCACGCCGCCGCCGAGCACGCGGTCAAACTCTTTGAACCCGGTGGAGAAGCGCGGCAGCTCTTCGAGGCTGATGTCCGAAAGTTTTTGCACCTTCGCCACGCCCGCGTTACCGGCATAGCCGCTCAGGCGTTCATTGCGCGCCACGCTCGGCGAAGCCGCCACACCACGCACTTCGGTGATGGTGTTCCAGGCATGACAGGCGCTGCATTGCCCCTGCCAGCGCGGATAATCCGCACCACATTCATTACAGACAAATGCGCGTTTTGGAGCTTTCGCCACGGTTTACCTCGTTATTTCTGATTAATGCTGCCGGAGAGAATGCAGAACACCCCCATCAGGTCAGCGTGACGGATAGTGACTTCCGTCTTTTCATTCACTTTTGGCTTGGCATGGTAGGCAATGCCCAGCCCGGCGGCTTTGATCATCGGCAGGTCGTTCGCGCCATCGCCGATGGCGACGGTCTGGACGACCGGAATTTCATATTTTTCCGCCAGACGCGTCAGCGTATTGGCTTTGTACTGGGCATCTACGATATCGCCGATTACCTGGCCGGTCAGCTTGCCGTCCATGATCTCCAGCTCGTTGGCCACCACGGTGGTCAGATGCAGTTTTTCCCGCAGGTAATCCGCGAAGAAGGTGAAGCCACCGGAGGCAATCGCCACCTTCCAGCCGAGGGACTGCAGCTTCAGCACCAGCTGCGTCAGCCCTGGCATCAGCGGCAGCACGTCGCGCACCTGACGCAGAATGTTGGCATCGGCCCCTTTCAGGGTCGCCACGCGCTGGCGCAGGCTGGCGGTGAAGTCCAGCTCGCCGCGCATCGCACGTTCGGTGACTTCCGCCACCAGCTCGCCGCTGCCCGCCAGCTTCGCAATCTCGTCAATACACTCGATCTGAATGGCGGTTGAGTCCATGTCCATCACCAGCAGGCCCGGGGTTTTCAGGTGTGGAATTTTACCCAGCGGCGCGACGTCCAGCCCGGCGTCATGCGCCAGACGCGTTGCGCGCTGCGTCAGGGAACCCGCCAGGCGAATAACCTGGTAGTCTTCCACGCACCAGGCGGCGACGATGACCATTGCCGCACCGAGCTTGCTTTGATACTGAGTCAGGCGTTGCTTATCCAGACCGCGTCCGTAGAGGAGCCAGCCGCTACGACCGGCGTGGTAATCCAGAGGCATCACCTCATCGCCACTTAAAGAGAGCGGCAATCCTGGCCATAAAGAGACATCCGTTGGCAGGTCACACCAGGTAATGTTCGGCATTAAAGCTCCTGTAATTTCGTTCGCGCCGGAAGGTTGCAGAGGGAAAATAACGCATGAGGCTACCCTGTAACCATCACTTCTGGCAACATTAAGCCGTAAATTTTCAGCAGGTGGAATATGGCTCGCGCAAAACTGAAATTCCGGCTTCATCGCGCCGTGATTGTCCTTTCCTGTCTCGCACTATTAGTGGTGCTGATGCAAGGGGCATCGTGGTTTAGCCAGAACCATCAACGGCAACGCAACCCGCAGTTTGAAGAGCTGGCCCGCACGCTGGCGCGCCAGGTGACGCTCAACGTCGCACCGTCCATGCGTACCGAAACGCCGGACGATAAGCGGATAGGCCAGGTTTTACGCCTGCTCACGGAGAACAGCCGCATTCTTGATGCTGGCGTCTATGATGAGCAAGGCAACCTGATTGCCCGCGCGGGCGAGCACGTCGACGTGCGCGACAGGCTGGCGCTGGACGGGAAAAAAGCCGGGGGCTACTTTAACCAGCAGATTGTCGAACCTATTCAGGGGAAGAATGGCCCGCTGGGCTATCTGCGCCTGACCCTCGATACCCACACCCTGCCTACTGAAGCCAAACAGGTCGATAATACCACCAATATTCTGCGCCTGATGCTGCTGCTTTCACTCGCCATCGGCGTTGTGCTGGCGCGCACCCTGCTTCGCGGCAAGCGCTCGCGCTGGCAGCAATCCCCGTTCCTGCTGACCGCCAGCAAATCCGTCCCCGAAGACGAAGAGAGCGAGAAGAAAGATTAGTGATAAAGTAGGCGAACGATTCGGAAAAGGAACTTTGCCATGACGACGTTACGCCTGCTTATCTCTGACTCTTACGATCCCTGGTTTAATCTCGCGGTAGAAGAGTGCATCTTCCGCCAGATGCCCGCTACCCAGCGCGTACTGTTTCTCTGGCGTAACGCCGATACGGTGGTCATCGGCCGCGCGCAAAACCCGTGGAAAGAGTGCAATACGCGGCGCATGGAAGAGGACAACGTCCGTCTCGCGCGCCGCAGCAGCGGCGGCGGCGCGGTGTTTCACGATCTGGGCAATACCTGCTTTACCTTTATGGCGGGCAAACCGGAATACGATAAAACCATCTCAACGTCCATCGTCCTCAACGCGCTCAATTCACTCGGCGTGACGGCAGAAGCCTCCGGGCGTAACGATCTGGTGGTGAAAACCCCCGAGGGCGACCGGAAGGTCTCCGGCTCCGCCTACCGTGAAACGATGGATCGCGGCTTCCACCACGGCACCCTGTTGCTGAACGCCGATCTGAGCCGTCTGGCGAACTACCTGAATCCGGATAAGAAAAAGCTCCAGGCCAAAGGAATTACCTCCGTACGCGGCCGCGTGGCAAATCTGGTGGAGCTGCTGCCGGGGATCACGCACGAGCAGATTTGCGATGCCATCGGTGACGCGTTCTTTGAACATTACGGCGAGCGCGTTGAAGCAGAAGTCATCTCCCCTGAAAAAAACCCGGACCTGCCCAACTTCGCCGAAACCTTCGCCCGCCAGAGCAGCTGGGAGTGGAACTTCGGTCAGGCTCCTGCGTTTTCCCATCTGCTGGACGAGCGTTTTACCTGGGGCGGCGTGGAGCTGCATTTTGACGTGGAGAAAGGCCATATCACCCGCACGCAGGTGTTTACCGATAGCCTGAACCCGGCACCGTTAGAGGCGCTGGCGGCACGTTTGCAGGGCTGTTTGTACAGGGCAGATATGCTGCAGCAGGAATGCGACGCGTTGATCGGAGATTTCCCGGAGCAGGAAAAAGAGCTGCGGGAGCTGTCGGCGTGGATTGCACAGGCCGTGCGCTAGGTGCGGTCTGGTGCCCTCACCCCGGCCCTCTCCCACTGGGAGAGGGAGGGAAGAGACAGAATTACTCTTTATCGCCCAGCAGAACGGATTCCAGCGCGATTTTGATCATGTCGTTAAAGGTAGTCTGACGCTCGGCAGCAGTGGTCTGCTCGTGGGTACGGATGTGGTCAGACACGGTGCAGATGGTCAGCGCTTTCGCACCAAACTCAGCCGCGACGCCGTAAATACCCGCCGCTTCCATTTCCACGCCCAGGATGCCGTATTTTTCCATCACGTCGAACATCTCGCCGCCGTCCGGGGCATAGAACAGGTCAGCAGAGAAGATGTTACCCACGCGCGCTTCAACGCCCAGCGCTTTTGCCGCGTCAACCGCGTCACGCACCATGCCGAAGTCAGCAATCGCCGCGAAGTCATGGTCTTTGAAACGCATGCGGTTAACTTTGGAATCGGTGCAGGCACCCATACCGATAACGATGTCGCGCAGCTTAACGTCCATGCGCACCGCGCCGCAGGAGCCTACGCGGATGATTTTCTTCACGCCGAAGTCGGTGATCAGCTCTTTGGTGTAGATAGAGCAGGATGGGATACCCATACCGTGGCCCATAACGGAGATTTTGCGGCCTTTATAGGTACCGGTGAAGCCCAGCATGCCGCGAACGTTGTTCACTTCACGCACGTCTTCCAGGAAAGTTTCTGCAATGTGCTTCGCGCGCAGCGGGTCGCCCGGCATCAATACGACGTCAGCGAAATCACCCATTTCTGCGTTAATGTGAGGAGTTGCCATCTTCAGTTCCTTTTACATTGTTTATTCTTTTCACCCTCTCCCTGTGGGAGAGGGTCGGGGTGAGGGCATCAGACCTCACCCAACATGATTCAGAACATGGCCTTGCCATATTCCATGTCAGACGTACCAAAGTATTTCGCCAGGGTCTGGCCGATGTCCGCAAAGGTTTCACGGTGACCGAGCGAGCCCGGCTTCACTTTCGGGCCGTACACCAGCACCGGAATGTGCTCACGGGTGTGGTCGGTACCGGTCCAGGTTGGGTCACAGCCGTGGTCCGCGGTCAGGATCAGAATGTCATCTTCACCCACCAGCTCCATCAGCTCCGGCAGACGACGGTCAAACAGCTCAAGACCTGCTGCATAGCCCGCTACGTCACGACGGTGGCCCCAGGAGGAGTCGAAGTCCACGAAGTTGGTGAAGACGATAGTCTTGTCGCCCGCTTCTTTCATCTCTTTGATGGTGGCATCAAACAGCGCGTCCAGACCGGTGGCTTTCACTTTTTTGGTGATGCCGCAGTTGGCGTAGATATCCGCGATTTTACCCACGGAAACCACGTGGCCGTCTTTCTCATCAACCAGCTTCTGCAGTACGGTCGGTGCCGGTGGCTCAACGGCCAGGTCATGACGGTTACCGGTACGCTGGAAGTTACCCGCTTTGTCGCCGATAAACGGACGCGCGATCACGCGGCCAATGTTGTAGCCGCCTTCGGTCAGCTCTTCACGGGCGATTTCGCACAGCTCGTAGAGTTTATCCAGGCCAAACGTCTCTTCGTGGCAGGCAATCTGGAACACGGAGTCAGCAGAGGTGTAGAAAATCGGCTTGCCGGTTTTCATGTGTTCTTCGCCGAGCTGATCCAGAATCACGGTACCGGAAGAGTGGCAGTTACCGAGGTAGCCCGGCAGGTTGGCGCGCTTCACTAGCTTATCGAGCAGCTCCTGCGGGAAGCTGTTCTCGTGATCGGAGAAGTAACCCCAGTCGAACAGCACCGGCACACCGGCAATTTCCCAGTGGCCAGACGGGGTGTCTTTACCGGAGGAGAGTTCGTGAGCCCAGCCATAGGCGCCCACGACTTCCGCGTTGCCGTCCATACCGGCTGCGATTTTACCGGTAGAACCTTCATGCGCTTTCACCAGACCGAGGCGGGTCAGGTTAGGTAGAGTCAGAGGGCCTTTACGACCGTTGTCCGCTTCGCCTTTCGCACAGGCTTCCGCGATGTGGCCCATGGTATCGGAACCCACGTCACCAAAACGTTCTGCATCTTCGGTTGCGCCGATGCCGAATGAGTCCAGCACCATAATAAATGCACGTTTCATAATTGTTCTCCGTACGTAGTGCTTCAAAAATTATCGATCAGATCAGTATACCGCTATTCGGTGATACGGCGATAGACAGTCGGTGTGGTTTCCGGCGCTTTATCGTCAAGCATAATAGCCGCTTTCACCGCTTTAGCCGCTTCCTGCCAGCTGGCTTCGTCTTTGGCGTGGATCACCGCCAGCGGACGTTGACCGTCAACGCTGTCGCCCAGACGGGCCATATCGGTAAAGCCGACGCTGTAATCAATGGTGTCTGACGCCTGACGACGGCCGCCGCCCATCGAGACCACCGCCATGCCGAGGGCACGGGTGTCCATCGCAGAGACAAACCCTTCGCTATCGGCATACACCGCTTTGCTGAGCGTCGCGGTTGGCAGGTATTTCGCGTAGTTTTCGACGAAATCGGTCGGGCCCTTCTGGGCTGCAACCATGCGGCCGAAAATGTCCGCCGCTTTGCCGTTATCCAGCACCGCCTGCAGCTTCGCGCGGGCTTCTGCGTCGTCTTTGGCCAGCTTGCCGGAGATTAACATCTCAACGCACAGCGCCATGGTGACGTCGAACAGACGCGGGTTACGGTATTCGCCTGTGAGGAACTGGACGGCTTCACGCACTTCGACAGCGTTACCGGCGCTGGAGGCCAGCACCTGATTCATGTCAGTGAGCAGCGCGGTGGTGCGCACGCCCGCGCCGTTGGAGACCCCAACGATCGCTTCGGCAAGCGCAGCAGAAAGTTCATAGGTTGGCATAAAGGCGCCGCTGCCGACCTTCACGTCCATCACCAGCGCGTCCAGCCCTTCTGCCAGTTTCTTCGCCAGGATAGAGGCGGTGATCAGCGGGATGGAGTCAACGGTCGCGGTGATGTCGCGGGTCGCGTAGAAACGCTTGTCTGCCGGAGCAAGAGAGCTGGTCTGGCCGATAATCGCCACACCAACGTCTTTAATAATGTCGCGGAAGCGGCTGTCGTCCGGGAAGATATCGAAGCCCGGAATGGCTTCCAGTTTGTCGAGCGTACCGCCGGTGTGGCCCAAGCCGCGCCCGGAGATCATCGGGATGTAACCGCCGCAGGCTGCCACCATGGGGCCGAGCATCAGAGACGTCACGTCACCCACGCCGCCGGTGGAGTGTTTATCCACAATCGGGCCGTTAAGGTTGAGGCTTTTCCAGTCCAGAACGGTTCCTGAATCTCGCATCGCCATGGTCAGCGACACGCGCTCAGGCATCGACATATCGTGGAAGAAAATGGTCATCGCCAGAGCCGCAATCTGCCCTTCTGAGACGGTGTTATCACGAATGCCGTTGATAAAGAAGCGGATCTCTTCGTCGCTTAATGCATGACCATCACGTTTTTTACGAATAATTTCTTGTGCGAGAAACACGGTAACCTCCATGCGGAATCGGGGGAGTTGTGGCGGGTGGCGCTACGCTTACCCGCCCTACGATCCTGTCGGCCGGATAAGCGAAGCGTCATCCGGCATTGTCTGGCAATCAGTAGCTGCTTGCGCTCTTACCGTCGCCGTGACCCAGCGCTTTCAGCAGGCTGGCCAGCAGGCTGGACGCACCGAAGCGGTAGTGACGGGAGTCCGCCCAGTCGGCGCCAAACAGCTCGTCGGCAATCGCCAGGAACTGCTGCGCGTCTTCGGCGGTACGCACGCCGCCCGCAGGTTTGAAACCAACGGTTTTGGATACGCCCATGTCGCGGATCACTTCCATCATGATGCGCGCGCTTTCCGGGGTCGCATTCACCGGCACTTTACCGGTAGAGGTTTTAATGAAATCCGCACCGGCTTTGATGGAGATTTCAGATGCTTTACGAATCAGCGCCTCTTCTTTCAGCTCGCCGGTTTCGATGATCACTTTCAGCAGCACGTTTGCCGCCGCGCACGCGTCTTTACAGGCTTTCACCAGGTCAAAACCGACCTGCTCGTTGCCGGCGATCAGCGCGCGGTACGGGAACACCACGTCAACTTCGTCTGCGCCGTAGGCAATCGCCGCGCGGGTTTCTGCCAGCGCAATCTCGATATCGTCGTTGCCATGCGGGAAGTTAGTTACGGTTGCAATACGCACGTCCGGCGTGCCCTGCTCTTTCAGCGTCTTACGGGCAATCGGGATAAAGCGCGGGTAGATACAGATGGCTGCGGTGTTACCCACCGGCGTTTTCGCCTGATGGCACAGGGCGATGACTTTTTCATTGGTGTCGTCATCGTTCAGGGTGGTCAGGTCCATCAGTTTCAACGCGCGCAGGCTGCTTGCAGTTAAATCGGTCATAACATTCTCCAACGGCAGTGCCGTATAAATTTTACCTTGCGGGTCTGTGAGTATTCTAACATTCACCCGCATCCACACTTCGACATTCATCACAGTTAATGAAAACTGCATACAAATTTGCATTACTGTAATGAGATCTTCTTCAAACTTTAATGCGTAAGTTGCCGACTAAAGCAGCGATACCCCCTGTCGGATCAAAAGCCCCGACAGGCTGGCTTCCTACAATCCGTTCATCATCCGCAGAACACTCAAGGAAGCGACTATGCCCCACTCCAGCCCCGACGCCCTGCAACAACGTTGTCAGCACATTGTGACAAGCCCGGTGTTAACCCCGGAACAAAAACGTCATTTTCTGGCGCTGGAAGCGGAGAACAACCTGCCTTACCCGGCACTTCCTGAGGCCGCACGAGCCGCGCTGGACGAGGGTTTTATCTGCGACATGTTCGAAGGCCATGCGTCTTACAAACCCCGTTACGTTCTGCCGGATTACGCAAAATTTCTGGCTAACGGTTCAGAGTGGCTGGAGCTGGAAGGCGCGAAAGATCTCGACGACGCCCTCTCGCTGTTAACCATCCTCTACCATCATGTTCCGTCCGTCACATCGATGCCGGTCTATCTCGGTCAGCTTGATGCGATATTAACTCCATATGTTAGAATTCTAACACAAGAAGAGGTCGATAGCCGAATAAAACGTTTCTGGCGCTATCTCGACCGTACGCTGCCGGATGCGTTTATGCACGCAAACATCGGGCCTGAAGATACACCCGTCGCGCGCGCCATTCTGCGTGCCGATGCAGAGCTGAAGCAGGTCGCGCCGAACCTGACCTTTATCTACGATCCCGATATCACCCCGGACGACCTGCTGCTTGAGGTGGCAAAAAACATATGTGAATGCAGCAAACCGCATATTTCTAATGGCCCGATGAATGATAAAATTTTCACAAAAGGCCGTTACGGCGTAGTGAGCTGTTACAACTCCCTGCCGCTTGCTGGCGGTGGCAGCACTCTGGTGCGCCTCAACCTCAAAGCCATTGCTGAACGCAGCGCATCCATTGAAGACTTCTTCACCCGCGCGCTCCCGCACTACTGCCAGCAGCAAATTGCCATCATCGATGCGCGCTGCGGTTTCCTGTACGAGCAATCTGGCTTCTTTGAGAATAGCTTCCTGGTCAAAGAGGGGCTGATTGATGCCGATCGGTTTGTGCCCATGTTTGGCATGTACGGCCTGGCGGAAGCGGTGAATACGCTCTGTGAAAAGGAGGGCATTGAAGGCCGTTACGGAAAAGACGAGCAGGCCAACGCGCTGGGCTATCGCATCAGCGAACAGCTTGCGGCGTTCGTTGAAAGCACGCCGGTGAAGCACGGCTGGAAGCACCGCGCGATGCTTCACGCGCAGTCGGGGATCAGCTCCGACTCCGGCACCACGCCGGGCGCGCGCCTGCCCTACGGCGATGAGCCGGATCCTGTCAGCCACCTGCTGGCCGTTGCGCCGCATCACAAACACTATCACTCCGGAATCAGCGATATTCTCACCCTGGAGGAGACGGTCAAACGCAATCCGCAGGCGGTGGTTCAGCTTTGCCTGGGCGCGTTCAGGGCCGGTATGCGTGAATTTACCGCCAACGTAGCGGGTAACGATCTGGTACGCGTGACCGGCTACATGGTTCGCTTGTCGGATCTGGAGAAATACCGGGAAGCCGGATCGCGCACCAATACTACCTGGCTGGGGGAAGAAGCCGCACGCAATACCCGTATTCTGGAACGTCAGCCGCGCGTGGTTAGCCATGAACAGCAGATGCGCTTTAGTTAGTCAGGTCATTCCTTTTTCCTGCGTGGACGGGCCGGGCAGCCGCCTGGCGCTGTTCCTGCAGGGCTGCAACCTGCGCTGCAAAACCTGCCACAACCCGTGGACGATCGGTCGCTGCAATGACTGCGGGGACTGCGTGCCCCACTGCCCGCACGACGCGCTGACGATTCAGGCCGGACGCGTCTGGTGGCAGGAGAGTGACTGCCAGCAGTGCGACACCTGCCTGCACCTGTGCCAGCAGCAGGCAACGCCTATGGCGCACCGCTTCAGCGTGGAAGAGATCCTCACTCATGTCCGCAAATCCTCCCCCTTTATCGAAGGGATCACCGTGAGCGGCGGTGAAGCCACAACGCAATTGCCATTTTTGATCGCCCTGTTCACCGCGATCAAAGCCGATCCCGCCCTGCGTCACCTCACCTGCCTGGTAGACAGCAACGGTCTGTTAAGCGAAACCGGCTGGCAAAAGCTGCTGCCGGTACTGGATGGCGCGATGCTGGATCTGAAGGCGTGGGGGAACGAGCATCACCGTTTCCTGACCGGGCGCGAAAACCCGCAGATCAAGCAGAGCATCCGCTGGCTGGCAGATCGTCACCGTTTGACTGAACTCCGCCTGCTGGTGATTCCGGAGCAGTGTGATTATCTGGAACACCTCAAACCGCTAACGACCTTTATCCACGGGCTTGGAAATGTACCGGTGCGCATCAACGCGTTTCATGCGCAGGGCGTTTACGGTGAGGCGGCCTCATGGCGCAGCGCCACGCCCGAGGACGTTGAACCGCTGGCGCTGGCGCTGGAAAAACAGAAGATAACGGTGATCCGCCCGGCGCTTTACCTATAGCGTGATGCCAAATACCGAACGGGTATTTTCCAGCAGCGCATCGGCAATCACCTCTTCAGGCTCTTTTCGCAGTTCACACAGGGTGGTAAACACGCGCGCCGCCTGTTCCGGGCGATTCGGCTGACCCTGAAAACCATTCAGCGGCATATCCGGCGCGTCGGTTTCCAGCAGAAGCGCCGACAGCGGCAGCTGTGCCATCACGTCCCGGGTTTTACTGGCGCGCGGATAGGTGATAGTGCCACCGACGCCGATTTTATAGCCCAGCTCAATGAAACGCTGCGCCTGCTGCAGGCTGCCGGAGAAACCGTGCACGACGCCCCTGCGCGGCAGATCGATGCGTTTCAGGTGCATCGCCAGCTTATCGTGCGTGCGTCTTGAGTGGAGGATCACCGGCAGATCGTGGCGCTTCGCCAGTCTGAGCTGCGCGTCGAGGATCGTCTGCTGGCGCTCAAACTGCGGATCCTCGCGATAAAGATCGAGGCCGATCTCACCGATGGCGACAAGTTTGTCTCCTGCGGTTTGCACGACCTCATCAAGCCTCTCAATGTGCTCATCAAGATGCCGCTCAATCACAATCGGATGCAGGCCGAGCGCGGCATAGAGCGCGGGGTGCCGCGCGGAAAGATCCAGCACCCGGGAAAAATAGGCCGCTTCCACTGCCGGCACAATAATAGCCTGAACGCCTGCCTCAGCCGCTTTCGCAATGCTTTGGTCTTCATCCCCCGTAAACGGCGGAAAATCAAAGTGGCAGTGGGTATCGACAAAGCGGAGCGTCACGCCAGATCCTCGTTATCCAGTAAAGCGTCATTCGCCTGCGGAATATCCACCAGCGGCGTCGTCAGGGCGTCGTTGGCGACAATCGCAGGCGGCAAAATAATGCGTTTATGGCGATGAAGCGGCGGTTGCTCCGCCAGCATTTTCCCCACCGTCGCCAGGAAGTAACGCCCGCACAGCCGCCCCGTTTTGTAATCCATGCGCAGCGCAGGGACGCGGCTGCCCAGGGCCATACTCAGCAGCGGCTTAGGCGGATAGATTTCAAAAATACGCAGCTTACCCGGCGGTTTTTCAATGAAGCGCTGCATCGCGCCGTAGGTGGTTTCATGCTGCTTCGCGATATTCACCAGCGGCTGCAGGCTGCTGTCGCCCAACCAGCGCTCCATCCGTTTAAACCACTGCGGCGTGTAATACATTTGCGACGGTACGGTACGGATCACCACAATGGTTTTCGCCCCGCGCCGGGCGGCTTCCTGCACCGGCACAGCGTCACTGATCCCACCGTCCAGATAGCTAATGCCGTCCAGCAGGGCTCCCGTACGATAAAAGCCGGGGATCGCGCTGGAGGCGCGGATGATGTCCAGCCAGTTCTCCTTCTGAGGAGAAAAATAGCCCGGCGAATAGTCATCGCCCCGGCTGGCGCACATCCAGAACTCTTTGCCGCTATCAAACAGACGGGCAGCGGTATCCATGGCCAGCGGCATCTGGCTGGAGGTCGACTCCAGCAGCCAGTCGAGATCGATCAGGTTGCCGCCGCGCACAAAGCGCACCGGATTAAAAAATTCTTTTGCCGTGGTGTAGCGCATGATGACCTTTCGCGCATAGCCAGGCTGGTTACAGACATAGGCAGAGAGGTTCTGCGCCCCGGCAGAGGTGCCGAAGTAAAGGTCAAACGGGTTGAACTGCGCGCGCATAAATTCATCCAGCACGCCGGCGGTGAAAATGCCGCGCTGTCCTCCACCTTCGCAGACCAGCGCGAGTTGTCCTGCGCGAAACGGCTTTAACGTCAGCGGCGCAATATTGCCGAGCGTAACGGGAATTCGTTGCCCCACCTCTGCTTTCCTGTTTTGATTATTTTATAACACCACAGTAACGCACCCGACCTGTTACGCAAATAAGAAAAAGCCAGTCGCAGTGACTGGCTTTATTTTGTTGAAGGAATATTGCGTTTGCTACGGACGTCTACGACCCGTAAACAGGCTGACCAGGAACAGAATAATACCTACAACGAACACAATCTTAGCTGCCCATGCCGCTGTACCTGCCAGTCCACCAAAGCCCAATGCGGCGGCAATTAACGCGATAACCAGAAATATAATGCCCCAACGAAACATAAGCTTCTCCTTTACCATAGTTAATGTCGGCCGCTAAACGTGAGCGCTCAGGTCACTCACCGGCGTTTTTCCAGAGTCGTTCTTATTTCGCCCGCAGGTTTTAACCAGACGGGCGAATGGTCCAGATTTACTTCGTTTTCAGATCGTTTTTAACGCTTTTCACACCGTCAATCGCTTTCGCGATGGACTCGGCGCGTTCACTTTGCGCCTGCGAATCTACCGTACCGGAAAGCTGAACCACACCATCGGTGGTTTCCACTTTCACCTTACGGGACGGCACGATGTCATCTGCTAAAAGTTTAGCTTTGATTTCGCTGGTAGTAGCGGCATCACCGGCATAACCTTTCACCGACGCGTTTTTACCGTCACGTACGTGCAGCTTATCGCTGACGGACGCAACGCCTTCAACGCCCTTCGCGACTTTCACCGCCTGTTCGGCCTGAGTCTGGCTTTCCACGAAGCCGCTCAGCGTGACCACTTTCTTGTCGGTCTTAACGGAAATATCGGTGCTTTTGATGGATTCATCATCCACCAGTGCGGCTTTCACTTTTGCTGTGATTGAGCTGTCGTCCATGAAGTTGCCGACTTTATTCATAGAGCTATCGATTTTTTGCCCTGCGCTATCGGCCGTGGACTGGGCTTTATCCATTGTGCTGCTTTCCGCCAGAGCGGAACCGCTCACCAGAACGCTACCCAGGGTTACAGCCAGCAGAGTTTTCGAAATCTTCAGTCTTGTCATATTCATCGATCTATTCCTGTGTTTACCCGTTATTCGGGCTACATACTTCCTTAGTAGTTTTATATATTGCGAATAAACACACGGGCAAAATGGATAACCTAAAGTCATGCATTGAACAGTTAATTTATCCACGCCCGGTGTTAAACACTGAGTTAAATATAGATCACTCTCACAGAGCCGCTTTCAGAATTGGGTAAAAAACGCGCGAATAGCGTGAAATTGCGTTGAATTAAGAACATTCCGCAAGGGATTAATAAGACAGGAATTAAAGAAGAGCACGGCGGGAGCCGTGCTCTGAGAGGGGATTAGTGCTCGCGGGTTTTACGGAACTGAACGTCAGGGTAACGTTCCTGCGTCAGGTTCAGGTTCACCATAGTTGGCGCGATATAGGTCAGGTTATCGCCGCCATCCAGCGCCAGCTGAATTTCGTTCTTACGCTTAAATTCTTCGAATTTCTTAACGTCAGAACACTCAACCCAGCGCGCGGTCGCGACGTTCACAGACTCGTAAATCGCTTCCACGTTGTACTCGCTCTTCAGACGCGCGACAACCACGTCGAACTGCAGCACGCCGACCGCGCCAACGATCAGGTCATTGTTCGCGATTGGGCGGAACACCTGCACGGCGCCCTCTTCGGAGAGCTGAACCAGGCCTTTCAGCAGCTGTTTCTGCTTCAGCGGATCGCGCAGACGGATACGACGGAACAGCTCCGGTGCGAAGTTCGGAATACCGGTGAACTTCATCATTTCACCCTGGGTGAACGTATCGCCGATCTGAATAGTGCCGTGGTTGTGCAGACCGATGATGTCGCCCGGATACGCCTCTTCAACGTGCGAACGGTCACCCGCCATAAAGGTCAACGCGTCGGAAATCACCACGTCTTTACCGGTACGCACCTGGCGCAGCTTCATGCCCTTTTCATATTTACCGGACACCACGCGCATAAAGGCCACGCGGTCGCGGTGTTTCGGGTCCATGTTGGCCTGAATTTTGAACACGAAGCCGGTGAATTTCTCTTCCTGCGCTTCCACTTCACGGGTGTCGGTGTTACGCGGCATCGGGCGCGGCGCCCACTCCACCAGACCGTCCAGCATATGGTCAACGCCGAAGTTACCCAGCGCGGTACCGAAGAAGACCGGGGTGATTTCACCGCTCAGGAACAGCTCTTTGTCGAATTCGTGAGACGCGCCTTTGACCAGCTCCAGCTCGTCGCGCAGCTGCGCGGCCAGCTCTTCGCCGACTGCCACGTCCAGCTCAGGGTTATCCAGACCTTTCACCACGCGAACTTCCTGAATGGTGTGGCCTTTACCGGTCTGATACAGGTAGGTTTCGTCTTTATAGAGGTGATACACCCCTTTGAACAGCTTACCGCAGCCAATTGGCCAGGTGATGGGCGCACAGGCGATTTTCAGCTCGCTTTCCACTTCGTCCATCACTTCCATCGGGTCACGGATGTCGCGGTCGAGTTTGTTCATGAAAGTGAGGATCGGCGTATCGCGCAGACGGGTGACTTCCATCAGCTTGCGGGTCCTGTCTTCTACACCTTTCGCGGCGTCGATCACCATCAGACAGCAGTCCACCGCCGTCAGGGTACGGTAGGTATCTTCGGAGAAGTCTTCGTGGCCCGGGGTATCCAGCAGGTTCACCAGGCAGTCGTGATACGGGAACTGCATCACGGAGGTGGTAATCGAAATACCACGCTGCTTTTCCATCTCCATCCAGTCGGATTTTGCATGCTGGCTGGAGCCACGGCCCTTCACGGTACCGGCAGTCTGGATCGCCTGTCCGAACAGCAACACCTTCTCAGTGATGGTCGTTTTACCGGCATCCGGGTGCGAGATAATGGCAAAAGTGCGGCGCTTGGCCACCTCTTGCAGATAAGGAGACAACGTCATAATTAAATCTTCTTTTATAAGCGCGGCAGCACGCCACGCATCATGGAATACAAAATTGCGGCTATTTTACCCATCAATGGGGGGCAGGCAATCATTGTTTACACAGGAGTTGCTCCAGTTCGTTCAACGACGTCACGGTCCAGGTCGGCTCGATGCCTTCAGGCTTCACGCGGCCATGCGCGTTGAGCCAGACGGTCGACAGACCTGACTTCATGCCGCCCAGGATATCTGACTCTGCTGTATCACCCACCATCAGGACGCGATCGCGGTCGGGATTTCCGGCCTGCGCCAGCGCGTAGTCGAAAATTCGCGGATCCGGCTTCGGCACGCCAACCTCTTCCGAGATCACCAGCGCGTCGAAATGATCGCGCAGGCCGGTGCGCTCGAGGCGGATCTGCTGCAGGGCGGTAAAACCGTTGGTGATGATCCCCAGTTTCACCTTGCCTTTCAACGCATTCAGCAGGGAAACCGCACCCGGCAGTGGCGCACAGATATCCGCCATCGCGTTCAGGAAGGCATCATTCAGCGTCCCCGGACTGACCTTTAAGCGTTCCGCCCAGACGTCAAAGCGCTGGTGCTGAAGTTGTAACGCCGTGATGGCACCGTTCTGGTAATCCACCCACAGCGGTTTGTTTACCGCCTGATAGTCCTGAAAATCTTCAGCGGTGAAGGTCACGCTATAGTCGAGAAACATCCGCTGCAGGCCGCCGAACGAATCGAACGTAAACAGCGTTTCGTCGGCATCAAAGAAAATCCAGTCCCATTTCATCGTTACAACCTTATATTCGTTATCCAATCGGCAGAGCCATTATGATGGCGTCTTCACGTCCCTCTGCGGTGGGGTAGTAGTTACGGCGGATTGTCGCCTCGTTAAAGCCTAAGCTTTCATAGAGCGCGATGGCGGCGACATTCGACGCGCGCACCTCCAGCCACAGGGTGAAAACGTCACGGGTTTCGAGCTCGCGAATGAGGTGCTCGAGCAGTTCTCTTCCCAGCCCACGGCGCTGAAACGCGGGATCAACCGCAATATTAAACAGCGTCGCTTCATCAAGAACCACCTGCGTGATCGCGAAGGCGGCCATGGTGCCGTCAACGTCCAGACGGAAGTTCAGATACCGTTCGCCCTGATTGCTGGCGAAGGTTTTTTCGCTCCACGGAAACGCGTGGGCGCGTGTTTCAATCGCAAACGCTGTGGTCAGGTCAGACGTCGTGAGGGAAGAAATCGTGTTCATATTCGCAGATTTGTTGCCATAGCGCGCTGCGCGCTTTTGGGTTGGCTTTCAGTTCGTCCAGCGCTGGCGTGCAGATCTGGCTCCCCTGGAGGGGGATCTCGTTTGTTTCTCCGATACGCCAGCTGTTACAGCGGCTATCAGGAGGAAGCATCGCGACACGCTCTGGCGTCAGCTGTAAAACCTGGTCGGCCGTCATCTTCAGGCTGCGAAGGACATCATCGATCAGGGGTTCATTCAGGGCAGGCAGTTCTTCCGCCACCATCACCAGGCGTACGTGCGCAGGGATGGAAATGGCGATTTCGCCCTGCAACGCCGTCGGGCGACGCAAAGCCCACTGGGTAATGCCCAGCTGCTGCAACTGCCAGTCTCGTCGGGATGTCATAGGGAAAACTCCTGTCTCTCAGGCGCGCAAATATAGCAAATGTGTCGAAAGTGCGCCATCTACCTACTATAATCCCCGCCTGAGTTTATTGAGGAACAATTCATGTCTGCATTTACCCCGGCAAGTGAAGTCTTGCTGCGTCACAGTGATGATTTCGAAGAAAGCCGTATTCTGTTTGCCGGAGATATGCAGGATGACCTGCCTGCGCGTTTCGACTGTGCTGAAAGCCGTGCCCACACCCAATACTACCACCACTGGCAGGTGCTGAGCCGCCAGATGGGCGAGCGCGCGCGCTTTAGCCTGGTGGCGGAGCAGAGCGATATCGCCGACTGCGATACGCTGATCTACTACTGGCCGAAGAACAAGCCGGAAGCCCAGTTCCAGCTGATGAACCTGCTCTCCCTGCTGCCGGTCGGCTGCGATATTTTCATTGTGGGTGAGAACCGCAGCGGCGTGCGTAGCGCTGAACAGATGCTGGAAGGCTACGCGCCGCTGAATAAAGTCGACAGCGCACGCCGCTGTGGTCTGTACCATGGCCGTCTGGAAAAACAGATAACGTTCGATCCACAGGCTTACTGGGACGAGTACCAGCTTGACGGCCTGACCATCAAAACCCTGCCGGGCGTGTTCAGCCGTGACGCGCTGGATACGGGCAGCAAGCTGCTGCTCTCCACCCTGACGCCGCACACCAAAGGCAAAGTGCTGGACGTGGGCTGCGGCGCGGGCGTGCTCTCTACCGTGCTCGCCAGCCATTCACCAAAAGTGCGTTTAACCCTGTGTGACGTGAGCGCCCCGGCGGTAGAAGCCAGCCGCGCAACGCTTGCCGCAAACGGTATTGAAGGCGAGGTGATTGCCAGCAACGTCTTCTCCGACGTCACCGGTCGCTTCGACATGATTATCTCCAACCCGCCGTTCCACGACGGCATGGAGACCAGCCTGGAAGCCGCGCAAACGCTGATCCGTGGCGCAGTCCGTCACCTCAACAGCGGCGGCGAGCTGCGTATTGTCGCGAACGCCTTCCTGGCGTACCCGAAAGTGCTGGACGAAACCTTCGGCTTCCACGAAGTGATCGCGCAGACCGGCCGCTTTAAGGTCTACCGCACCGTCATGACGCGCCAGGCCAAAAAGTAATCTCCACTCCAGCAGGCCGGATAAGCGCAAGCGCCATCCGGCTCCGCATGGCGCCTGCATCGGCCATTTTTGCAGCAATCAAGGCGTAGCGCGCACTTTTCTGTTGACGTAAAGCTGAAAACATCTAGAATGCGCCTCCGTGGTTACGATACTTTTACAGTATCGATGGTATGCGAAGGTGGCGGAATTGGTAGACGCGCTAGCTTCAGGTGTTAGTGTCC
>NZ_JUMS01000128.1:0-29598 GCF_001059415.1 Enterobacter sp. 940_PEND | reverse complement strand
AGCCCGCCCTCTCGGCGCATCCCTGCGCCTCGCCCCGGCCTGCAGGAAACACCTCAGCGATTTACAGCCGGACCAGAGCATCGCTGATAGCCTTCAATCGCTCTGAAACAACGTTATTGCTTCTGTTCAAAAATTACTGGGGATCCCTCTCCCACGGGGAGAGGGAGAAAACAACGCTTTACTCACGATGCCGCGATGAAAAGATCCCGCAGCTGATGAAGCTGGTCGCGGATCTGCGCCGCCTCTTCGAACTCCAGATTCTGCGCGTGCTGCATCATCTGCCCTTCCAGCTCATGGATTTTCTGCTGCAGCGCTTTCGGCGTCAGCACGACGGTATCCTCTTCCACCACTGAACGCGCCTTGCCGCGACCTTTCGCTTTGGTTTTGGCAATGTTCTGACCCAGCGCCAGAATATCCACCACCTTCTTGTTCAGCCCCTGCGGGATAATGCCGTGCTCTTCGTTGTAGCGCTGCTGTTTCTCGCGGCGGCGCTCCGTTTCGCCAATCGCTTTCGCCATCGACGGGGTGATTTTGTCACCGTACAGAATCGCTTTCCCGTTGACGTTACGCGCGGCGCGGCCGATGGTCTGGATCAGGGAGCGTTCAGAACGCAGGAAACCCTCTTTGTCCGCATCCAGAATCGCCACCAGCGAGACTTCCGGCATATCCAGACCTTCTCGCAGCAGGTTGATCCCCACCAGCACGTCAAACTCGCCCAGACGCAGATCGCGGATAATCTCCATGCGCTCCACGGTGTCGATATCCGAATGCAGATAGCGCACCTTCTCGCCGTGCTCTTCGAGATACTCGGTGAGGTCTTCCGCCATACGCTTGGTGAGCGTGGTCACCAGCACGCGCTCGTTGATGGCGGAACGGGCGCGGATCTCTGAGAGCAGATCGTCCACCTGCGTAGCCACTGGACGAACTTCAATAATCGGGTCGAGCAACCCGGTCGGACGCACAACCTGATCGACAACGTCTTCACCGGATTTCTCCAGCTCGTAGTTGCCCGGCGTGGCCGAGACGTAAATGGTTTGCGGCGCTAATGCCTCAAATTCTTCAAACTTCATCGGACGGTTATCCAGCGCTGACGGCAGGCGGAACCCGTACTCTACCAGCGTCTCTTTACGCGCCCGATCACCGCGGTACATCCCGCCGATCTGCGGGATCGTGACGTGGGATTCGTCGATCACCAGCAAACCGTCTGCCGGAAGGTAGTCAAACAGCGTCGGCGGCGGCTCGCCCGGCCCGCGCCCGGAGAGGAAGCGCGAGTAGTTTTCAATGCCGGAGCAATAGCCCAGCTCGTTCATCATCTCAAGGTCAAACTGGGTACGCTGGCTCAGGCGCTGCTCTTCCAGCAGCTTATTGTTCGCCAGCAGCACCTTACGGCGCTCGGCCAGCTCCACTTTGATTTCTTCCATCGCCTGCACGATACGCTCGCGCGGCGTCACGTAGTGCGTTTTCGGGTAGATGGTGAAGCGCTGGATCACTGATTCAATGTGTCCGGTCAGCGGGTCGAAGAGCGACAGGCGTTCAACCTCTTCGTCAAACAGCTCGACGCGCAGCGCCATATCGTCCGATTCCGCCGGGAAGATGTCGATCACCTCACCGCGTACGCGGAAGGTGCCGCGCTGGAACGCCTGATCGTTACGGGCATACTGCAGCTCCGCCAGACGGCGAACGATGGCGCGCTGGTCGATAATCATCCCCTGCGTCAGGTGCAGCATCATCTTGAGATAGAGATCCGGATCGCCCAGACCGTAGATCGCGGAAACCGACGCGACGACGACCACATCGCGACGCTCCAGAAGCGCCTTCGTGGCCGACAGACGCATCTGCTCGATGTGTTCGTTCACCGAGGCATCCTTCTCGATGAAGGTGTCAGAGCTCGGTACGTAGGCTTCAGGCTGGTAGTAATCGTAGTAGGAGACGAAATACTCCACCGCGTTTTCCGGGAAGAACTCTTTCATCTCGCCGTAAAGCTGCGCGGCCAGGGTTTTGTTGGGTGCCAGCACCATCGTTGGGCGCTGGAGATCCGCAATCACGTTGGCTATGGTGAACGTTTTACCCGAGCCGGTTACCCCCAGCAGCGTCTGGTGCGCCAGCCCGTCTTCCAGCCCCTCTTCCAGACGACGGATCGCCTCAGGCTGATCGCCAGATGGACGGAAAGCAGAATTCAATTTGAACGGTTTACTCATGGGCGACAACCTGATGACGTTATAAGCGGCAGGTGAGTAATTTTACTCGTTGTTGCCAGGAATGCCAGTAAAAAACACTGGATGAAAAACCAGTAGCATGTCAGGATATTTAGCATAGCGCCTGAATGATTAGCGCGATAGCGGCCAAAATTTGGACTGTGACAATATAAAACACCAGTCAGGTCAGGTTATCCCCAGAACTTTTTCTTTTTTAACATTTGTCAAGCCAAGTAATGATAGTTTTGTGGCAACGGGTGACACTTTCATGACGGGAATTGCTTTTATCTAAGCAATTAAATAATAAACGATATTTTCTAAAGCCGCGTTTCGCGCCAATTTGGGCGTAAGCCGCGTCTTCTCTCGCTTATCGCGTGTTTTCTAACTCTAATGCACATGGTTATCCACAGGAATAGTGGATAACTGCTTCCAGCCCATGCAGACTGGCGCTCGGCAAATTCCCGGTTTTTCCCACGAGACCGCAGTAAAAAAATTTTATAGCTATTTTTTGATGATTAACAGTTGCGTCATTCATAACCAACCGATGGGATCTTGCTCACATTTTCATCATTTCGGGTTCTGCACCACAACTCACCACCTCCAGCACCGTCGATGTGCAATTCCCTTTTTTCTCAGCCCCTCTCTGGTGACTTATTCCTAAAAAAGCCGTTTTTTTGAACACTTTTCGGTTTCTGGCAGGGGTTTTGCAGATTCAAACCCGAGCCTCACCTACACACATTTTTAAGGAGAAAAAGATGTTGAGTCTGCGTGCTGTGAATCAGTTTTACGGAAGCCAACATACGCTATGGAACGTGAATTTGGATTTTCCGCAAGGGATGTGTACAGGCGTCGTTGGCCTGCCGGGGATGGGGAAAACCACCCTCATGAATTGCATCGCCGGGAGAGTGCCCGTTGAAAGCGGCAGCATCATCTGGCATGAGGCGGGCGCGCCGCCGCGCGACTTGCTTAACCTGCCGCCAGAACAGCGCTCAGGACCGGGGATAGGCTATGTCCCGCAGGACAGGCGGATCTTCTCCCAGTTAACGATTGAGGAGAATCTGCATATCGCCATGCGGGCGATGGGGAAACCCAACCCGGAGGCGAAAAATGACGTTTACGACCTGTTTCCGGCGCTCTACGCATTGCGACTGGCCCGTGCGAACACGCTCTCTCCGGACGACCAGTACCAGCTGGCGCTGGCTAATGCGCTGGTGAACCGTCCGCACCTGCTGATCCTCGATGAGCCTCTGCACGGCGCAGGACACAGCTTCGCCCAGAAGCTGGGGCAGCTGCTGGTGCGCTTAAACCGGGAGTTTGGTATGACGGTGCTATTAGCGGAGCAGCAGCTGTCGTTTATCCGCCGGGTTGCGGACCGCTTCTGCATGCTCTATCGCGGGCGTAACGTGGCGCAGGGCCACGTTAACGAGCTGGATGACGAGCTTATCGCGCACTGGATGTCGCGGGAAGCAAGACGCTGAGATCGAGATAACGCCCGGTGTCGGCATTTTCCACGCCGTCAGCAAGCCAGGGAATTTCCCCGAGGCACGGGGCGGGAAGTACTCGCCTGAGCGTCGCCAGATACTCCTGGTGTCGTTTCCCCGGCGCAACCACGTCGTTGGCTATCCAGCCCGCCAGCGTCACCCCGGCCTGCTGGACGGCCTGCGCGGTCAACATGGCGTGATTGATGCAGCCCAGCCTGACGCCGACGACCAGAATGACGGGAAGCTGCTCGGCCTGCACCCAGTCAGCAAACGTCTGCGTGTCCGAAAGCGGCGTAAACCAGCCGCCTGCGCCTTCCACCAGCACCCAGTCGGCCTGGCTTTCCAGCGTCCGTAACCCGGCTGACAGCACGGTGAAATCAATCGGACGACCTTCGTCAGCGCTGATGATGTGCGGCGAGGTCGGCTCGGCAAAGGTGTACGGATTCACCGCTGAATAGGCAAGCTCACGCGTGCTGTTACGCTGGAGCGCCAGCGCGTCGGTATTGCGTAACCCTTCCGCCGTCATCTCGCTGCCGGAAGCAACCGGCTTATATCCGGCGGTGTTTTTCCCAAGCTTTCGCGCCGCCTGCAGCAGCGCCGAGCTGGCCACCGTTTTTCCCACTTCCGTATCCGTTCCGGTGACAAAATAACGTTCACTCACGTTCGATAATCCCATGAAAAAGTTGATAAGAGAGCGGGAAATGTCCCCGCTGCTGAGGCCAGGCCAGCTCCAGACGCTGCAGCTGGCCCCGGGTGAGCGGTTTTTTCTCCCGTCCGGCGTGCAGGTGCGTGGCGCCGATGCCCTTCAGCGAACGCATGGCGCTGAACGCATCGCCAAAATTGAGGGTGATGGTCTGCACCGTGCTGCGGTAGCGCCAGCCTGCCAGCGCCTGCGTCACCTGCTCATGCGATAAAAAGCGGTTAGCGTGCGGCTGCTCATCCACCGCTTTCCACGCCTGATTTAGCTCCGGCAGCGAGCTTTCCAGCAGGGTGGTAAAGGCCACCTTCCCGCCCGGTCGCGCAACGCGATAAAGCTCGCGTAAGGCCTGCGCCAGACTGCTGCACCACTGAACTGCCAGATGGCTCCAGACCAGATCGAACTGCGCATCCGCCAGCGGGATCGCCTCGATATCCGCCAGCAGATAGCGATCCGCTGCCTGCCTCTGACGCGCCTCGTCGAGCATCTGGTCCGAGAGGTCGATAGCCGTCACCTGGCTTCCCGTCCCGCGCCAGTAGCGGCTGTTGCTGCCGGGACCACATCCGGCGTCCAGCACCTGCGGAAAGCGGTTCTCGCCAAGCGCGGCCAGAAGCCCCTGCGCGCTCAAACGCTGCAGCTCATCGTGCTGCGAATAGCTCTGCGCGGCCCGACCAAATGCCGCCGCGACGGCCTGTTTATTCACCGGCATCATGGAGCGCCTCCAGCAGCGTCTGGATATCCCGAGCCTCATGCGCCGCCGTCAGGGTTAAACGCAGCCGCGCGGTGCCCGGCGGGACCGTTGGCGGGCGAATGGCTGTAACCCACATGCCGCGCTCGCGCAGCGCCTGTGCCAGCGCCAGCGCGCGGCCGTTTTCGCCGACAATCACCGGCTGGATGGCGCTCTGCGAATCGGGGCTGTGGAAGGGCAGCGCCGCTAGCCCCTTGCGGAAGCGGGAGATATGCTCTGCCAGCCGCTGACGACGTTCATCCCCTTCCGCGCTGCGGATCACCGCCAGCGACGCAGACAGCGCCACGGCCTGCGCCGGAGGCATGCTGGTGCTGTAGATCAGGTGCCGGGCAAACTGCAGCAGATAGTCGGCGACGGACTCGCTGCACAGCACGGCGGCGCCGCTGACGCCAAAGCCTTTGCCGAAGGTGACGATCAGCAGCTCCGGCTTTACGTTTTGCTGATGCGCGCTGCCGCGACCTTCGCCACCCATTACGCCAATGCCGTGGGCATCGTCAACCAGCAGCCAGGCGTTTTGCCGCTTTGCGGCCTCGTGCAGCGCGGCAAGCGGCGCGCTGTCGCCGTCCATGCTGAACACCCCTTCGGTGACCGCCAGCTGCTGTCCGTCGCAGGGTTTATCCAGCAGCGCGGCGAGCTGCCCCGCATCGTTATGGGCAAAGCGGCGCAGCTGCGCCGGGCTTAAATTTGCCGCCTCCAGCAGCGAGGCGTGGCTCAGGCGGTCAGCGACAATACGGTCCTCTTTTCCCATCAGGGCGGTAATGACCGCCTGGTTGGCGGCAAAGCCGGAGATGAACAGCAGCGCGCGCGGGTAGCCGAGCCAGTCGGCAAGCGCCTCTTCCAGCGCCTGATGCGCCGTGGTGTAGCCGCTGACGTGTCCCGAGCCGCCGCTGCCCACGCCAAACCGCTCCGCACCCTGCTGCCAGGCGCGGATGATGGCAGGATGCTGGCTCAGCCCGAGATAGTCGTTGCTGGAGAAATTACAAAACTGCCGCCCCTCGCGGGTAAGAAAACGGCCCGCGCCGTTTTCCACCACCCTGCGAACGCGAAACGCCTCTGCCGCCCGGCGTTCGTCCAGCGCGGTATTAATGCGTGCCTGCCAGGTCATACGGCTGCCGCGTTGTAGAACTGGTCGGTGTCGGCGTTGAAAATCTGCTGCTCCAGCTGCTGCTGTTGCTCGTTATCGCCCTTCAGCACCTCGGTCTGATGCGGGTTAAGCCCCAGTTTGCGGAACAGCTGAACGTCTTTGTCCTCTTCCGGGTTCGGCGTGGTCAGCAGCTTGCAGCCGTAGAAGATGGAGTTGGCTCCGGCCATAAAGCACATCGCCTGGGTCTGCTCGTTCATCTGCTCGCGACCGGCAGAGAGGCGCACGAAAGAGGTCGGCATCATGATGCGCGCCACCGCGATGGTGCGAATAAAATCAAACGCATCCACGTCGTCGTTATCCGCCAGCGGCGTTCCCTTAACCTTCACCAGCATGTTGATCGGCACGCTTTCCGGCGGGGTCGGCAGGTTTGCCAGCTGCAGCAGCAGGCCCGCGCGGTCTTTCACCGTTTCGCCTAAGCCGACAATACCGCCCGAGCAGACCTTGATCCCCGCGTCACGCACTTTATCCAGCGTGTCCAGACGCTCCTGATAGGTCCGCGTGGTGATGATGTTGCCGTAAAACTCCGGCGAGGTGTCGAGGTTGTGGTTGTAGTAGTCCAGCCCTGCGGCGGAGAGGCGCTGCGCCTGCTCCTCGTTTAATGTGCCGAGCGTCATACAGGCTTCGAGGCCCATCTCCTTCACGCCCTTCACCATCTGCTCCAGATACGGCATGTCGCGGTCGTGCGGGTTCTTCCACGCCGCGCCCATGCAGAAGCGGGTCGAGCCGGCGTTTTTCGCCTTGCGAGCGGAGTCGAGCACCTGCTCCACTTCCATCAGCCGTTCGGATTCGAGACCGGTTTTGTAGCGCGCGCTCTGCGGGCAATATTTGCAGTCTTCAGGACAGGCACCGGTTTTGATCGACAGCAGCGTGCTGACCTGAACATGGCGCGGATCGAAGTGCTGACGATGCACCTGTTGGGCTTCGAACATCAGCTCAAGGAAAGGTTTGTTGAATAATTCAGTGACTTGCGACATCGTCCAGCGTGCGTGGTGAGCCATCGGGCTTCTCCAAAGGGTTTTGTTAATTTTCGGTTCGGTCTATACTCGTAAACCTAAAACTTTTCAAAATGGTTTACAAGTCGATTATGACCCAGGACGATCTCGCCTTCGACAAGCAGCATATCTGGCACCCTTACACTTCCACTACCCGCCCTCTTCCCGTTTATCCGGTGGCCTCGGCCCACGGCTGCGAGCTGCACCTCGCCAGCGGCGAACAGCTCGTTGACGGGATGTCTTCGTGGTGGGCGGCCATTCACGGGTACAACCACCCGCGCCTGAATGCGGCGATGAAGGCGCAGATTGACCAGATGTCGCATGTGATGTTTGGCGGAATCACCCATCAGCCCGCGGTGGATTTATGCCGTCGCCTGGTGGCGATGACGCCTGAATCGCTGGAGTGCGTGTTCCTGGCCGATTCCGGCTCCGTGGCGGTGGAAGTGGCGATGAAAATGGCGCTGCAGTACTGGCACGCGAAGGGTGAAACGCGCCAGCGCTTCCTCACCTTCCGCAACGGCTATCACGGGGATACCTTCGGGGCGATGTCGGTGTGCGATCCGGACAACTCCATGCACAGCCTGTGGAAGGGCTATCTGCCGGAAAACCTGTTTGCCCCTGCCCCGCAGAGCCGTTTCGACGGCGAGTGGAACGAGATGGACATGGTCGGCTTCGCGCGGCTGATGGCGGCGCATCGCCATGAAATCGCCGCCGTGATCCTGGAGCCGATTGTGCAGGGCGCAGGCGGAATGCGGATGTACCATCCGGAATGGCTGAGGCGTATTCGCAAGATGTGCGACCGCGAGGGCATTCTGCTGATTGCCGATGAGATCGCCACCGGCTTTGGCCGCACCGGCAGGCTGTTTGCCTGCGAACATGCGGGCATTGCGCCGGATATACTGTGTCTGGGCAAGGCGCTGACCGGCGGCACCATGACGCTCTCCGCCACGCTCACGACCCGCCAGGTGGCCGACACCATCAGCGACGGCGAGGCCGGCTGCTTTATGCACGGCCCGACGTTTATGGGCAACCCGCTGGCCTGTGCGGTAGCGAGTGAAAGCCTCGCCATTCTGGAGAGCGGCGAGTGGCGGACGCAGGTGGCGGCGATTGAGGCGCAGCTGAAAGAGGAGCTGAGCGCCGCCTCTGGCGCAAATTTCGTGGCAGACGTGCGCGTGCTGGGCGCCATCGGCGTGATTGAAACCACCCATCCGGTGAATATGGCGGCGCTGCAGCGCTTCTTCGTTGAGCAGGGCGTCTGGGTGCGGCCTTTCGGCAAGCTTATCTACCTGATGCCGCCGTACAGCATTACGCCAGAGCAGCTGCGTAAATTAACCGACGCGGTTGTAACAGCCGTTAACATTCCCGCGCATTTCACGATGTAACCCTATGCATTACACTTGCTGAACGAGCGATCAACGAGGGTAAACCGTATGAAAATCATCAGTAAAGATCTGCGCGACGGTGAAAAACTACCGGAACGCCACGTATTCAACGGCATGGGCTATCAGGGAGACAATATCTCCCCGCACCTGGCGTGGGACGAGGTTCCGGCCGGAACAAAAAGCTTTGTCGTGACCTGCTACGACCCGGATGCGCCGACCGGCTCCGGCTGGTGGCACTGGATTGTGGCGAACCTGCCTGCCGACACGCGCGTCCTGCCGCAGGGTTCAGGTTCAGACCTGGTTGCCCTGCCTGAAGGTGCCATTCAGACGCGCACCGATTTTGGTAAAGCGGGCTACGGCGGCGCGGCGCCGCCAAAAGGGGAAACCCACCGCTATATCTTCACGGTGCACGCGCTGGATGTGGAGAAGATTGAGGTCGATGAAGGGGCGAGCGGCGCGATGGTAGGGTTTAACGTGCATTTCCATTCGCTGGGCAGCGCGTCGATTACGGCGATGTATTCATAATAGTGCGGGCTGATGCCCTCACCCCGGCCCTCTCCCACAGGGAGAGGGTGAAAACCGGGCAATTCCCTCTCCCTGTGGGAGAGGGTGAGGGCAAAAAATCACAGCACCGAAGGTAACAGTCCTACAAGGCTTCCCTCTTCCAGAAGCTGCATCGCCTTATCAATATCCGGCGCAAAAAAGCGGTCGTCATCGTAGTGCGATACGTGCTCGCGCAGCACATGACGCGCCTGCTCCAGCAGCGGGCTGGATTTTAGCCCTTCACGCAGATCGACACCCTGACATGCCGCCAGCCACTCCACCGCCAGCACGCCGCGGGTGTTGGAGGCCATTTCCCACAGACGACGCCCGGCAGCCGGCGCCATCGAAACGTGATCTTCCTGGTTCGCTGACGTTGGCAGGCTGTCCACGCTGTGCGGGTGCGACAGGGCTTTGTTCTCGCTCGCCAGCGCCGCCGCGGTCACCTGGGCAATCATAAAGCCCGAGTTGACCCCGCCGTTACGCACCAGGAACGGCGGCAGCTGGGACATATGTTTATCCATCATCAGCGCGATGCGGCGCTCGGACAACGCGCCGACTTCGGCAATCGCCAGGGCGATATTATCCGCCGCCATTGCCACCGGCTCGGCATGGAAGTTGCCCCCGGAGACCACCTCGTTTTCCTGGGCGAACACCAGCGGGTTATCGGACACCGCGTTGGCCTCCACCAGCAGCACTTCTGCCGCCTGGCGCAGCTGCGTCAGGCACGCGCCCATCACCTGCGGCTGGCAGCGCAGGGAATAGGGATCCTGCACCTTTTCACAGTTGTGGTGTGAATCCGCGATCTCGCTGGTGTCGGTAAGCACGTGACGGTACATCGCGGCGACATCAATCTGCCCGCGCTGACCGCGCACCTCGTGGATGCGGGCATCAAACGGGCGACGCGAGCCCAGCACGGCTTCGGTGGTCAGCGCACCGCACACCACCGCTGAGGCAAACAGATCTTCCGCTTCAAACAGGCCGCGCAGCGCGAAAGCGGTCGATGCCTGCGTGCCGTTCAGCAGCGCCAGCCCCTCTTTCGCCGCCAGGGTGATCGGGTTTAACCCGGCTTTTTTCAGCGCCTCTTTCGCAGGAAGCCACTCGCCCTGCCAGCGCGCTTTGCCTTCCCCCAGCAGCAGCAGCGACATGTGCGCCAGCGGCGCAAGATCGCCGGAGGCACCGACGGAACCTTTTGCCGGGATCCACGGATAGACTTCCGCATTGACCAGCGCCATCAGCGCCTGAATCACGCTCAGTCGAATGCCGGAGAAGCCGCGGGCCAGGCTGTTGATTTTGAGCACCATCATCAGACGGACAATCTCATCATCCAGCGGCTGACCCACGCCCGCCGCGTGTGACAGCACCAGCGAACGCTGTAAGTTTTCCAGATCGTGTGTCGCGATGCGGGTCTGCGCCAGCAGGCCAAAGCCGGTGTTAATCCCGTAGGCGGTGCGCCCTTCGGCAACGATGGCTTCGACGCAGGCGACGCTGTCGTTAATGGCGGCATGGGCACTTGCATCCAGCGAAAGGGTGACCGGCTTGCGCCAGACGTTACGCAGCTGCTTGAGCGTCAGCGAGCCGGGAGTGAGTGTTAATGCGTTCATTAATGCTTTCCTTGTGTGGCAGGGATCATCGGCAGGTTAAGGCCCTGCTCTTTGGCACAGTCAATGGCAATTTCGTAACCCGCATCCGCGTGACGCATCACGCCGGTTGCCGGGTCGTTGTGCAGTACGCGAGCGATACGCGCGGCGGCTTCATCGGTTCCGTCGCAGACGATGACCATCCCGGAATGCTGGGAGAAGCCCATCCCCACGCCGCCGCCGTGGTGCAGCGACACCCAGGTCGCGCCGCTGGCGGTATTCAGCAGAGCGTTCAGCAACGGCCAGTCGGAGACCGCATCCGAGCCGTCGCGCATGGCTTCGGTTTCGCGGTTCGGGCTGGCGACGGAGCCGGAGTCCAGGTGGTCGCGGCCGATGACGATCGGCGCGGAAACCTCACCGCTGCGCACCATTTCGTTGAAGGCGAGGCCGAGTTTTTGACGCCACTCCAGCCCTACCCAGCAGATACGCGCCGGCAGGCCCTGGAAGTTAATGCGCTCGCGGGCCATGTCCAGCCAGTGGTGAAGATGTTCGTCATCAGCGACGATCTCCTTCACTTTGGCGTCGGTTTTGTAGATATCCTCCGGGTCACCGGACAGGGCAACCCAGCGGAACGGACCGATGCCGCGGCAGAACAGCGGGCGAATATAGGCAGGAACGAAGCCCGGGAAGTCAAAGGCGTTATTCACGCCCATCTCTTTCGCCATCTGGCGGATGTTGTTACCGTAGTCAAAGGTCGGAATGCCCATCTGGCTGAAGGCCAGCATCGCTGAGACGTGTTCCGCCATAGAGCGTTTCGCGGCAAGCACCGTACCTTCCGGGTCGGTCTCCGCTTTTTGCTGATATTCTTCCCACGACCAGCCTTTTGGCAGATAGCCGTGCAGCGGGTCATGGGCGCTGGTCTGGTCGGTGACCAGATCCGGGCGCACGCCGCGGGCGACGAGTTTAGGAAGAATGTCCGCCGCGTTGCCGCACAGGGCAATCGACACCGCTTTGCCTTCGGAGGTGTATTTTTTGATGCGCGCCAGCGCATCGTCCAGATCGGTTGCCTGCTCATCGACGTAGCGGGTGCGCAGACGGAAATCAATGCGGCTCTGCTGGCACTCAATGTTGAGCGAGCATGCGCCGGCAAGCGTGGCGGCCAGCGGCTGCGCGCCGCCCATGCCGCCGAGACCCGCGGTCAATACCCAGCGGCCTTTCAGTGAGCCGTTGTAGTGCTGGCGACCGGCTTCCACGAAGGTTTCGTAGGTGCCCTGCACGATCCCCTGGCTGCCGATGTAGATCCAGCTCCCCGCGGTCATCTGGCCATACATCGCCAGTCCTTTTGCGTCCAGTTCGTTGAAGTGTTCCCAGGTGGCCCAGTGCGGCACGAGGTTAGAGTTAGCGATCAGCACGCGCGGCGCGTTTTTGTGCGTTTTGAACACGCCAACCGGCTTGCCGGACTGCACCAGCAGGGTTTCGTCGTGTTCGAGTTCGGTCAGGGATTTTACAATTGCGTCATAGCATTCCCAGTTGCGCGCGGCGCGGCCTATGCCGCCGTAGACCACCAGCTCGTGGGGGTTCTCCGCCACCTCAGGGTCGAGGTTGTTCATCAACATGCGCAGCGGGGCTTCGGTGAGCCAGCTTTTGGCGGTAAGCGTGGTGCCGCGCGCGGCGCGGACGTCCTGCTGGCGGTATTTACCTGACGACATTGTGTGCTCCTCATAGGGGACAGATGATGCATTTAGATATACTTGTATAGACAAGCACACACAAGGTCAGATTTAACAAAAAAGATACAATTTTGTTATATTGCGTTAGCGATCACGCTTATAAAACTTATGACATGAAGTGGCCCTGCAGCCGGTAGCGATTCCCCGGGAAAAGCAGCCGGGCATGCGACACAATGTGCGACGAGGACCAGGTACGGCGGCGGATCAGCAGGCACGGATCGTGCTCTTTAATGCGCAGCCTTTCGCACTCCTGCGGCGTGGCGCGCACGGCCTCCACAATGTGCTCCCCTTCAGTCAGCGGTGCGACGAGCGAGAGATAGGCATGCGGCGTGGTCTGGGTGTAATCCTGGTTCAGATAGTCCGGTATCCGCTCAGCGTTAACGCAGCGATCTTCAATCTGCACCGGAATGTCGTTTTCGAAATGCACCATCACGGAGTGGAAGATGCGGCTTCCCTCCTTGACGTTAAGCTCTGTGGCCTGCTCGGCGCTGGCCTGGGTCTCTTCGAGCACCAGCACCTCACAGCGGTGCTGATGATTACGCGCGGCTATCTCGTCCGCAATGCTGCGGATTTCAAACAGCGCCGACTGTCCTTTCGGTTCCGCCACAAACGTCCCCACGCCCTGTAGGCGCACCAGAAGCCCTTCGTCGGTCAGCTCGCGCAGCGCCCGGTTGACGGTCATCCGGCTAAAACCAAACTGTGCCACCAGCTCGGCCTCCGAAGGAATGCGATCGTGCGGGCGCCAGACGCCGGTAGCGATTTTTTCGCTAATTGCCTGCTTCACCTTTTCATAGAAAGGCGCGGGAGGGCTCGACTGCGGCAGAGGTGAGCGTGAAAACATCGTGACTCCTTGAATAGTGTTATGCCCACCAGTGAGCAATTTGCCAGGCCAGGCGGGCGGCGAGCTTAGCGCCCTGCCCGTCCCGATCGTACTGCGGGTTAAACTCTACCAGATCGGCGGCCTGTAGCTTACCGCTGCGGCAGATTTGTTCGATAACCGGGAGAAGATCCAGCGCCGGTATGCCTAACGCAGCCGGTGCGGACACGGCAGGCATTTCGCTGGCGGGCAGGACGTCCAGATCGATCGTCAGATAGATACGTTCGGCCTGCGCCAGCACCCTTTCCAGGGCGGATAGCGCATCGCGCCTGAAATGGAGATCTTCCACCAGCGTGACGTTCAGGCGTTCGGCCTCATCCCACAAAGCCTGCGTGTTCGCCGCCCGGCTCACGCCAAGGCAGGCGTAGTGAAATTCCCGCCCGCGCTCATCGCAGTAGCGCGCCAGCTGGCGAAACGGGGTGCCGGATGTGGCCCGGTCGGCCTTGCGCAGATCGAGATGGGCATCAAGGTTGATAATGACAACCCGCTCGCTCGGGAAGGCGTCCAGCACGCCGCGACCGTGCGCCCACGCGGTTTCGTGCCCGCCGCCAAACACCAGCGTGCGCATCCCGGACTGCTGACAGGCCGTGACGGCATCGCTTAACGCCTGCTGTGCCGCTTCCAGCTCGTGGCCTTCAACGTACACCGAGCCCATATCCGCCAGCCGGTCATGTCCCTGATGGCTTGCCATATTTGCCAGCGCTTTTCGCAGCATATCCGGTGCCTGCACGGCGCCGGGCCTGCCCTGATTGCGTTTTACCCCTTCATCACATTCAAAACCTATCAGCGCAATGCCGGATGAAAGCGGCGTGAACTGCCCCTGCTGCTTTATCGTCTGAAAAATGCGCTTTGCGCTGCTGGCCTCGGCGCTGTCATCGCGCCCCTGCCAGACGGTTTCGGCTACAGGCCGCCATAACTTCATACTGCCTCCCCACGGAAAATACGTTGATACAGCGGGTTGCGTCCCGGCTCGTAGACCATCTCTACCGGATGATGAGCATCCCAGACGATAAAATCGGCGACAAACCCTGCCCGCAGCTGCCCGTGGGTTGCGCCACGGCCCAGCGCCTGCGCGGCATGGCGCGTGACGCCAGCCCAGGCTTCCTCGGGCGTCAGGCCAAACTGGACGCAGGCCATGTTCATCGCCAGGTGCAGGCTCGCAAATGGGCTGGTGCCGGGGTTATAGTCGGTGGCGACCGCCATCGGCACGCCCTGTTTTCTGAGCTGTTCCACCGGCGGACGCTGGCGCTCCTGCAGAAAATAGAACGCGCCCGGCAACAGGACGGCAACCGTGCCGCTTTGCGCCATCGCCTGAACGCCTGCGTCGTCGAGATACTCAATATGGTCGGCGGAAAGGCCCTTATACTGGCTGACCAGCGCCGCGCCGCCCTGATTCGACAGCTGTTCGACATGCCCTTTCACCGGGATACCCAGCGCGGCGGCGGCCTTGAAGAGGCGTTCGGTTTGCGACGGGGTAAAGCCGACGTTTTCACAAAACACGTCGACTGCTTCATATAACTCTTTTTGCCACAGCGTGGGCAGTATCTGCTCACAGACCAGCGTGAGGTACGCATCAGGATCCTGCCGGTATTCCGGCGGAACCGCATGGGCCGCCAGCAGCGTTGGGCTGATATCGATCGGATTATTGAGGCCCAGCTGGCGGGCAACCTGCAGCATTTTCTCTTCGGCCTCGGCGTTGAGCCCGTATCCCGATTTGATTTCAACGGTCGTCACGCCTTCATTCATGAGACGCTGGAGCCGCTGCTGCGCCAGTTTCAGCAAGGTTTCGGCTGAACTGCTGCGCGTCGCCGTCACGGTCGCGTTAATCCCGCCCCCCTGGGCGCTGATGGTTTGATAAGAGACGCCGTTCAGACGCTGCTCCCACTCCGCCGCGCGGTCGCCACCAAATACCAGGTGGGTGTGGCAGTCAATCAGGCCAGGCGTGACCAGACGTCCCTGAAGATCGACACAGTGACGGTGTCCGGAAGGAATGTCAGATTCAGGGATCGCGGCCAGAATAGTGTGGCCGCGCACGACCAGGGCGTGTTGCTCTTTCAGTCCATAAGGCGCAGGTACGTCCGGAGCCATCGTAGCCAGTCGCGCATTTCGCCATATTACATCGTCGGGATGAATCTGCTGCATGGGGCATTCCACTTGTCTTAGGTTGTATAGACATTTATTTGCATCCACCGTCTACTGTCAACCGCCTTGACTGAAAATGTTATTTATTTGTGATCACTTACCTGCCGCTCCGGGGCTAAAAATGCAACTTTTACCCTTTTTATCTTCCCGTTTCGCTCAACTTAGTATAAAAAAGCAGGCTATTTCGTCTATCCCGTTTAAGACTTGCATACCCAGGAGCTCTACCTTGAACATTTCCAGGATTTCCCGTCTGGCGTTAGCACTCGCCTTTGGCGTGACCTTATCCGCATGCAGTTCAACACCACCGGATCAGCGCCCTTCTGAGCAGGTTGCGCCCGGTACCGCCTCCCGCCCGATTTTGTCCGCTGATGAAGCGAAGAACTTCGATCGTGCGCACTACTTCTCGGCGATGGATCCTAACGCTGCGCCGTGGACCCCGTCCTCGATTAACCTGCCGAAACAGCCTGACTTCGTGGTTGGCCCGGCGGGTGCGCAGGGCGTAACGCATACCTCGATTCAGGCTGCGGTAGATGCTGCCATCACGAAACACAGCGCGTCTCGCCAGTACATCGCGATCCTGCCAGGTGAATATGAAGGCACCGTGTATGTTCCGGCGGCACCGGGCAGCATTACGCTTTACGGTCTGGGCGAAAAAGCGATCGACGTAAAAATTGGCCTGGCGATTGATTCCGAAATCGACAGCAACACCTGGCGTCACCTGGTGAACCCGGCCGGTAAATATATGCCAGGTAAACCGGCGTGGTACATGTTTGATAACTGCCAGAGCAAGCGTGCCGCCACCATTGGCGTAATGTGTTCTGCGGTGTTCTGGTCCCAGAATAACGGTCTGCAGTTGCAGAACCTGACCATCCAGAATACCCTGGGTGACAGCGTTGACGCCGGTAACCACCAGGCCGTCGCGCTGCGCAGCGATGGCGATAAAGTGCAGATTAACAACGTCAACATTCTGGGTCGTCAGAACACCTTCTTCGTGACCAACAGCGGTGTACAGAACACGCTGCAGAATAACCGTCTGACCCGTACTCTGGTGACCAACAGCTACGTTGAAGGTGATGTGGATCTGGTGTCCGGCCGCGGCGCGGTGGTATTTGATAACACCGATTTCCGCGTGGTGAACTCACGCACTCAGCAGGAAGGTTACGTGTTTGCTCCGGCAACCCAGTCGAACCTCTTCTTCGGCTTCCTGGCCGTGAACAGCCGCTTTAACGCTGCCGGTGACGGCGTGGCGCAGCTGGGACGCTCCCTGGACGTGGACGCCGCGACCAACGGTCAGGTTGTGATCCGTGACAGCGTGATCAACGAAGGCTTCAACATGGCGAAGCCGTGGGCGGATGCGGCAATCTCCAAACGTCCGTTCTCCGGCAATACCGGTGCGGTGGACGATAAAGGGAACGTGCAGCGTAACCTGAACGACGCTAACTTCAACCGCATGTGGGAGTACAACAACCGCGGTCTGGGTAGCAAAGTGGTTGCTGAGCCGAAGCAGTAAGCTGTTTTGCCGGGTGGTGGCTTCGCCTTACCGGGCCTACATAGCCCGCAGGCCCGGTAAACGCCGTTCTACCGGGCATAAAAAAACCTCGCATTCGCGAGGTTTTTTGTTTTTAGCCGCTTAGTGAGCGTTGACCACGACCCACATTGGCCCCTGGCCTACGGCGTAACGTCCTTTCTCTTCCAATAGCCCCTGCTCGCCTTTAATTTCATACAGCGCGATGTGGTGGGATTTCTGCCCCGCCGCAATCAGGTATTTACCGCTGTGATCGATATTAAAGCCGCGCGGCTGGGTTTCCGTTGGCTGGAACCCTTCAATCGCCAGCACGCTGCCGTCTTCAGAGACGCTAAACACGGTAATCAGGCTGGAGGTACGGTCACAGGCGTACAGATGGCGACCATTTGGCGTAATGTGGATATCCGCCGCCCAGCGGGTATCGGAGAAATCAGACGGCATCATGTCCAGCGTCTGCACGCACTCGATCTGGCCGTTAGGATCTTTCAGCTCCCATACGTCCACCGAGCTGTTCAGTTCATTAACCACATAGGCGTACTGCTGGTTCGGATGGAAGACCATATGGCGCGGGCCGGCACCTTCAACGGTAGTCACTTCGGCAGGATTCTGCGCCACCAGGTGACCATCGTCGCTCAGGGTGAACAGGCAGATACGATCCTGCTTCAGCGCAGGCACCCACAGCGTGCGGTTATCCGGAGAGATATTCGCCGAGTGGCAGCCTTCAAGCCCTTCCACCACATCCACGGTTTCGACCGGAATGCCCTCTTCCAGACGCGTTACGCTGACGCAGCCCGCATTATAAGAGCCGCTGAAGACAAAGTTGCCTTTACGATCGGTCGAGATATGGGTTGGGCTGCCCGGCAACGGGGCTTCGGCAGTGTACGTCAGCGCGCCATCGTCCGGAGAAATGCGATAGGCCAGCACGCGGAACTCCGGGCGCACACCCACGTACAAGAAACGTTTATCCGGGCTGATGACCATCGGCTGTACCTGGCCTGGCACATCTACAACCTGAACCAGCGTGAGTGTCCCTTCGGTATTTAAACGCCAGACGTGGATCTGCTGGCTTTCAGGACTGGCGGTATAAACGGTTTGTTTCATGAATATTCACTCCTCACTGCGCATGAAAGTAGTTAACTTTTGACGGTGAATGCTGAATTGTCGACAGGAGTTTTGAAGCGTTCGCCTCTCGGTGTACCATCCCATCAAAACGTAAATTCAATATTAACCCGGGAAAACAGATGACCTCGCGTGTGATTGCTCTGGATTTAGACGGTACCTTACTGACGCCGCAAAAAACCCTCCTCCCCTCCTCCCTTGAGGCGCTAAAACGCGCGCAGGAAGCGGGATATCAACTCCTTATCGTAACGGGTCGACATCACGTTGCCATTCACCCTTTTTATCAGGCACTGGCGTTAGATACACCTGCAATTTGTTGTAATGGCACTTATTTGAGTGTGTGACGCTTATTACAACATTTTCACCAATCCAGGGCAATACGCCAGTATCCAACGTTGTTCCAGTGCTCAACAAGACTCTCTTCACCTTGTTTCGTCGTAGCCGCAAAGCGGTGTACTATCGGAAAAACTACATACCAAAATCAGGTGAATCACTACATGGACTATCAGGTAATCGCCCTTGATCTGGACGGCACTTTATTGACGCCAGAAAAAACTATTTTACCAGCCTCATTAACTGCCCTACAGAATGCCCGTAAATCAGGGGCAAAGGTTGTCATAGTTACCGGACGGCACTTTGTAGCCATCCATCCTTTTTATCAGGCATTAGCACTGAATACACCAGCTATATGTTGTAACGGTGCTTTATTGTACGATTACGCCGAAAAAAGAGTTATTGCCTCAGACCCATTACAACCAGAACAAGCTACTCAATTAGTAAACCTACTTGATAGTTACAATGTTCATAGTCTGATGTATGCCGATGATGCCATGTTTTATCAAAATCCAACGGGGCATATTATCCGTACAGAAAATTGGGCTAAATCTCTTCCAGAGTCACAACGTCCAGTATTCAAACAAGTACCCTCTCTGAGTGAAGCCTCTCAAAATGTTGATGCTATATGGAAATTCGCCCTTACTGATTCTGATACTGAAAAACTACATCGCTTTGGTCAGATCGTAGAGCGTGAGCTTGGCCTTGCTTGTGAATGGTCTTGGCACGACCAAGTAGACATAGCACAAGCCGGAAACAGTAAGGGTAAACGCCTGGCACAATGGGTAGAATCACAAGGTTTATCTATGAGCCAGGTAATAGCCTTTGGCGATAATTTCAACGATCTAAGTATGTTGGAGACTGCTGGCTTGGGTGTTGCTATGGGTAACGCTGTTGATGAAGTGAAAGCGTGTGCTGATTTAGTAATAGGTAACAATACGGAAAATGGAATTGCTGATGTAGTAAACCAGTACTTTTCAGTAGAAAAAATTACAGCGTGAAACTGAAACAGAGATGTTCGATATGATAAAATTCACACCTGAAAATGGAATGAGAACTTATATTGATGAACAGTTAGCTCAGTTTAGTTTTCAATATGATGATAGCTTAACAACAATTGAAAATTTAAAAGCTGTTTTCGCCTTACAAAGAAGAATACCAAGCGATAAAAGAAGATTAGTAATCGAACTACCAGGAATTCAAGTACCTGAAGGAACAGAAAAGGCATATGAATCCATCAAGAGGAAACTTACCCTTGGGTTAACAATAAATCCGCATCTTTCATTGAGTACAACAAAATATATTTACAACGACCTACTATTAAACTCTTGGAATATTCATCACATACATCTTTCTGAAGAACCTTTTAAAAATGGATTCTTTAAGCGAACAGGTCCTGTTTTATTTTGTATGTTTTTTGAAAACGCCGTCATTTTCATAGACATTATGCCTCATGGAAGAGGATATTCTGATGTTTGGGTAAATGAAAATCTGATAAAAAAAATTCATAAGTATCTTCCTGAATCTATAGAGCACTTTAGAGTGAAAGGTATCACAGGACATAATTTAGATACTAAACAACGCATGGCATTACGAAATGCTCATTGTAACTATGCTATGCAAATGGAAGATGGAACTGTTTATCAACTATTTGGAACTATGACTAATGGTGATAGTTTCCATGACGTAAGTAGATTAATGTATATTCAAAGAATGGTAGACTATTACTCTGAGATAGTCCAAACCAATCAGAAAGAAATCAGGCAGTCATTAAATTTAAAAGAAACAGAAAGTTTAGAATTGACGATAGCTTTTCATGATAACGATATAAAACTTTATGCTAATCAGCAAAACGTCATGATTAATATAAATACTCCCAAATGAAAATGGCCTCGGTTAAGAGGCCTACATAATCACTTCCCTAAATCAAGAAAAGACTTTGGAGGCTTACTGATAATCATTTGTACACCATCTTTCGTAGACTTAAGTGATTTCATTAACTTTCTAGCCGCATCAGGTAGTTTACTATGCTTGACAACCAGATAACCTCCCCTAACTTTTTTAATGACACCATCTCATTCAAGTTGTTCAAAGTCGATCGCTGCGTACTCTTTTGCTTGTGCCACTATTGTACTTAATATCTCTTCTTTGGATACATCATTTTCATTTTTCATAATAGCCTCGAAGCTCATTTGTACTTTTTTAGATTATCAGCATAGTCTATGTGTTATCAAGAGACATACTGAAAAATGGCAATATACATATCAAAAGCATTACCGACTATCAATGTTTAATAATTAGATTGTAATCATTATGAATTTTACTCCACTTAATTTAAAAAAAAGCCCCATAAAGGGCTTTCTAATTAGTTACCACTAAGTAACAAAATGATGATTCTGATAATGTCAGATAGTGGGAATGAGAATAAAACGATACCAAAGTAATCTAAGATAGGTACTAAGATATAGTTATAAACAAGAATACCAGTACACGCATAACCTAAAAATGATCTCCAGCCTTTTCCAGCCTTGATCTCTTCACGGTTTGTTTCCTGTGCTTCACTTGTTTTTTCTGTTTCAAGTTCGTCTTTTGACTTAGCAACTTCGGTTTTGTTCTTACTGATAAGACTTATACCGCTTTTGATAAGGTCAATGATAATACTTAACATATGTTATCCTTGTATTTGGCAAACACAAGAAACTACGCGATGACCTTTAAAGATGTGGTTGTAAGATAATAGTACCTTTACTTCTACTTGTTCTTTCATTAGTTCAACCATCAATACATCATCCTCATTTACTTTAGGTGTTGTATGATGATGAAAACTATATACGACTAAATCACCTTTTGTTTTATCTACTTTCTTTTTTATGAGCTTACTACCAGATAGTGCTTTATCATATGGTAATGTTACACTTACTGGTTGGATTGTCTGAAAAGAAAAATCTGTTAGTACAGAATGATCATAACATGGGAAATTTTCTAAGTTATCCATCTTACTTCCTCCAACGGTAATCAAACGTACCGCGTAATGTTCTTAATTGTTCTATTACTTGCTTCTCGGTTTCATCATAGAAATCAAACAATGGTTTTCTACCAACGGAACCATAATAACCAATCACCCTTTGTTCACGTGCCAGTTTAGGATTACGTTTAGAGGATTTCTTGGTAGTGTCGATTAAGTACGTGTTACCGTTCCTACTCTTCACCTTTTTGTATTTATCACTCTTGGTTCTTGAACGTAGTTGTGTAATGTTACCTTGCTTAGTTAACTTAGCATTCTGATACGGTATGATCTTCCCTTCATTAACATTCTTATATGCCGGATCAAGAACGTACTTTAGATATGATGCTTGATTAGGTAGTAGGATGATCTGGTTAACTGACTTGAACTCACTTATCTTTCTAAAGTTAAAGTACATACTCTTTCCAGTAAACGCGACACCACCACCCGCTACATCATTATCAATTTTTCTTTGAATGTGCTGTGTAACTATACGCATACGGCTACTTAATTCTTTTTTAAATTCTTGTCCTATCTTTGGGCTGTTCTTGTTTATGAATCGCTTCATATCATTAGGACTATTGCCACCCTTCCATGCCATATTACCTATTCCCCAACATCGCTACTAAATCTTGTAATACATTGAATAAATCACGTCTGTTCTTTGGTAAACGTGCTTTGCATAGAATTGCTTTGTTTAGGTTGTCTGGATGTAAACCAAAGTACGAAATCAACGCCGTTTCAATAATGCTTGCTTCTGCGTCTGATTTAACACAATACAAAATCTTCTTTGTATAATCCATGCCAGCATCAATCATAGCATTCACTGTCTTACTACTACCTGTGTAGTTTTTCCAGTTAGATTCTACAGAATTAACTTTTAGTTTATCTATGCTTTTAACTTTTTGATAAATCATTTTCTTTCCATAATAGAATTCACCTGTTTCTGGAAACTCTATGATGTAAACAAAAGATGTATAGTTGCCGTCTGTTACGTCTGAAATATTCCATTGGTCTTTATCGAACATTTCCCAATTCTTATTAATGCGTCCTGCCATTAGTAAATACCTTTTTAAAATTAACTAAAGGTATTTATGAAGATGGATTTAAAAACACGATTAATAGAATATGAGGGTTCACGAGCATATCAAACACGTATGGGATACTTTCGCAATGACAAGTACTACCCGTATAAAGATACAGAAGGATTCTTAACTGTAGGATTCGGGCATAAAGTACTACCAAATGAAAACTTCACTAACGGTATTACTGAGATTGAAGCACTTCGACTACTTGATAAAGATATAGCCATAGCAACAAGCCAGCTAAGTAAACTAAACCTAACCATGCCTAAAGATTGGCAAGACTTCATGATCATCATGATTTTTCAACTTGGCCTATCTGGAACGATGAAGTTTAAAAAGATGATTGAGGCACTACGTGATGCCAACTACCCCGAAGCAATTAAACAAGCGAAAGATAGTTTATGGTATCGTCAGACACCAAATAGAGTTAATGCGATGATCGCACAATTAACCAACAAATAAGAAAAAGGGATAGTACCGTAATTGATACTATCCCTTTTTTTTGTTACTGCTTTGATTGTTCAAGAATAGTAATAATCCTTTCAAGTTTGATATCCAATTCGTGAATTTGAATTTCAAGATTTCGCAAGGTTTCTTTCATCTTGTCTTGTTCGTCGCTTAGACGTGTAATGTTACTATCTTGTACCGCAATGGTAGTTTCAATATCAGATACACGACTTAGTAAGTCATTAGTATCTTTTGTATTGTCACGGAAAATAGTATATATCAGCACTAAACCACTAATAACCAAAGCAAGAATTGTTCCCATACCCATTTAGTACTTCCCTATTTTATATTTTGGTAATAGTATTTATTACGCATTATATAAAGGCTGATCACCAGCACGATATAAGAATGATGACCAGTTAGCAGGAACATTAAGTGAAGCAATACCACTACGTGAAGTTGTACACATCACATAGATATAATTCCAGTTTCCACGACCTACAGGCGGAACATATATAGAATTCAATCTGAAAGATGTAGAACTACCACCGTTACCAGCATCATAATAATAGAGATTAGTTAAACCGATTCCATCACCACCCATACGAATATAGAAGTATTGACGTTCATATGAGGTTAAACCAATTGATAAATCACTATCAAAATAACGTGGAAAATCTTCACCACGTATACGCAATGCTATATAGTGTTGGTTAGCTACTGGATTTAATGCGGCCTGCCCACCTGATACAGTCTTAGAGCCAAAGATAAACGGTACAGGGTTGATACCAGTTGATTGTGGACGGCAAATATCACCAACGATACGTGCGGCACTTAGAGTACCAAGAATGTTACAGTTTTCATTGATAGTAACGTTATTCAGTACACCAGATGTTGCCTGTATATTTCCACGTACAGATACGTTACCAAACCAGGCATTACCATTTTTATTGATAGCCCAACCATTCACACCATCCCAATTACTGGATTGTATCTGCTGGCTAATCTTCGCTGAGTCGATCACGCCGTCCATAATGTGGGCGTTACGGATTGCGGCATTGGCGATTTTCGTATTGTCTATTGCGGCATCCTGAATTTTCGCACGGGAAACGGAAAGGTTATTTATCATAGCCTCATTGATGCTCGCTGATGCTATCACCGCTGAGTTGATATAAGTCTTACCACCCTGAACCACAAACGGATATACCCTGTCTGATAGCTTGGCACTGTCTGTACTGATGATGCTAAAGCGATCCGCCATGACGGTAAACACCGATGTTTTTTCATCTGCTGCTAAGGCAATGCCCGTTACGTTACCGTTGTTTGATACCTGTAGCTGCCAGCGTGAACCAAGTTCGTCTACGATCTGTTTCTCAACAATGCCAGTAGCCGTATCACTGTTAAGTAGGCTATCAATAACGTCTTCGTTCAATTTACTGTACGGTACTTTCGTGTTTTGGTTAAAACCGATAGTAGGCGACCATACCAATTCATCCTGTCCGAACACGTCATAGGCTGCCACACGTGCGAACCATGAGCCATCTTCAATACCAAACGATGCTGAATAGCGGTTAGCACTGCTAAAGTACTTAGAACCTGAGCTAAAGCCCTCATCAAGTGCGATTTGAAGAACTACCCCCGCATAATCAGGTACGTTTGATTCTGTCCAGTCAATGAACACGGAATCATAACCACTCTTCAAATTGATACCAAACAACTGTGGATGCTGTGGGTTACTAACTTCAATCTGAACTTCTTCACTATAGATACCAGTACCCCAACCATGAGCGATGATCCCAAACACACGGTAACGGCTTAGGCCATCACTGGTATTCATTGAATATGAGTACGTCCAATTGCTTGTAGTGGTGTAATATGACGTGATGTAATTACGATAGCGGTCATATACACGGATTTCATAGTATTTGAAGAAATCGGCAAAGGTTTTACCATTTACGGCTAAGTTAGCCTGATCATCCCAACGGAAAATAAAATCTTGAGCATAAGTCTGGTTTAAACCCACATCATCATTCACCATATCAAGGTTAGTAATCTTCGGCAATGCGAAAATAACTTGTGGTGTTTGATTATAGATAGCTACTAAATCTGATGAATAACCTAATGTGTTATAAGCCTCAATAGCAAAATCGTACTGTACACCATATAGAAGATTTAATATCTCAAAACTCGTAGAGTACTGCCCTACGTTACCAATGCTGATCCAAACACTGGAATCACTGCGTTTATAACGAATCTTATAACCACGTACAGTTGTATCCTGTGATAAATCCCATGTTAACAGTACTGTATTACCTGATGCGGTTGCCCCTAAGCGTTGAGCCTGTAGATTCGTTGGCGGTTGTACATATGTTGGGTTAGGTAGATTGGTCAATCCATCCTGTGGGAATTGCCCCGGATCTTTTCCTTGATAGATACCATCATCATACGAAATTGCTGTAATCTGAATAATACCCGCTTTATCAACAGTCATTGGTACAGTACGTTGAATTACGCGATATTTGTTATTACTAAAACCTGCTTCAGAAAAATCAATTGTAAACACATCATATACTTTCAAATCTGTTACATAGGTATTGAAAGTAATCGTGTTCGTAATGTACTTAGATTTAAGCAATTCAATGTTACTAAGAATAGCAAGCTGATCTTTATCCTGTACCCATAGATAGTTTAAATCTTTCTTGATAATATAACCATCTTTAGCAATGGATGCGTTACTAATAGCATCACTTGGATAACGGATAATATCTTGTGAATAGTCATTACCTGGGTTTGTATAAGTACTGTCCATTGTATTAAAATAATCAGACTTAGAACCCGTTGTGATATTCACACTACCAAGAATATTCGTTTCATCAAAATGTACACTTGGAATATCTGGAGCATCTACCGTTAGATAGTACATACCATTTGATTCATATAGTACACCACCAAATGTCTGTAGAATATTTTCAATGTTTTCCTTAAATGATTTATCGTACTGAATATTTCCATTTGAATAAAAATGGTTATTAGCACAATAGTTAGCCATATTACGGAAACTTGTCATATCAATATCATTCGGATTCAAACCAAAACCAAATTCTGTATTAGTTATAAAGTCATATAATTGGCTTGGTGGATTACTTGAAGGTTTACGCACATTATCAGTTAAGTCATAGATCATACGTCCACGCATTTCTACCGATAGTGTATAGTTCTGGTTCGTTAGAATCCCATCAATCAATGAGTCGTTGGTTTTCTTGATTACAGTACAGATCTGTACAAGACCATCACCACGCATATTATCATTCCATTGACTGCCGCCATATTGACGGGCAAGCGTCATAGAACCACCGTATGACGGTTTACCAAAACGTACTTCAATCTGTAGGTATTTGCGGTACTTCTCTATCATCATTGATGTAGGTACTTGGCCTTCTGTGGTGATATACGCACCATCAAGCAGTACCGGAGCATTATCAAAATAGATTTGCTTAATTACGCCTTGTGATTGTTCTCCTGGAACCTGACCAATTTCACCAATACTAATAGCGTGAATAGTACATAACTGATTTGATGTACCATTGTAAACATTCTGCCAAACCACAATAGAACCTAATTTGTTATAGGCTACTTCTGTTGCGTTACGGTTAGAACCACCGTATGAAATTGGAATACCAGTACTTGGTGATGTTGATCGGGCATTGTTACTACCCGTACTCGGATACGTTACCCCCTTTTGGCCTACATTCATCATCTGTGATGAACTAATGTAAGATAGTGCTGCTGTACCAATACCTATAGCTACTACTGCTGCTAAAGCTAAACCTGCTGCGTATGCTGCTGCCGCCGCTGATGCCCCTGCGATAATAGCTACGGCAACTGCTGCTACTGCCATAGTTATTCCCCTTTAAATCTGTATATTTTGTCTTTTTCATTTGGGATATATTGAGAAACGATATAGTTAGATTTATCTTCTGATAAAATTACTACTTTCCCACGCCAATAAACTGTACTGTGACCTGACGAAATGATGATATCCCCATCAAGTGGTTCAGTTACTAATTCGCCGTTTTCTTTACACAATAGATGTAGAGTAGAATAACTACAGTTTGCTTTTGCGTATTTTCTACCTGCTGTTGGTGTTGTGTATTTCTGGTAGATTTCATCACGGTAATTACTACCTGTGATCATATCTATTACTGTTAGCACCATGATATGACAATCATTAGTACCGTACACTAAAGGTTCACCAACTAAACCACTTAGGTACTCTGTTATAAATCCGTTTTTCATTATTTCTTGCTACTCTTCCAGAATTGCTCTGAACTATTTAGTATTCCGATTAGGTCAAAAAACTTATCACCAGTGTGTAATGATTGGTGTACTGATGTACTGGATAACAGGCGTTGTGTTTGGTCTAACTTCTTCCACAATGAATTTAGATTTACTGTTGTTTCATTTGTGGTATTACCTGCTGTGTTGTTAAAGTCAGAACTAAAGTAATCAATGTAACCACTAAACATACGATAGGCATATAGAATACCCCCTGTAGCTGGGTTAACAATTCCCATCCAGATATTAACTTTGGCATCATTCCACAATCCACGTAACGCCATAGATAGATAATCCTGGCTTACATTACTTACTTTCAAAGAAGTACCGTTATTATTAATTTGGTTCTTTTCTACATAGTTAGAAAAAGATGAATCAAGAAAATCAGGTACGGACTTATAACTAATTCCATTATAGTTCTGATCGGCTATAGCATCAGTTAGATATATGTTACTTCCAGTTGCTGGAAGAATATCAATCAACTTAACCATAACCCCACATTGATAGAGTTCTTTTTCTGTTAGAACGGTTTTATTATCACCACGTGTAAGATTCCAGTACGCGATAAGATCCGCATTAGTTAATACATTACTTGGAATTGACATAAATTAACCTCTGATGTTTTCGGTTGCGTTTATTGTCACTTCCATAATGTTTGTACTTGGCATCTGGTATGCTGCGTTTTGTGGTGTAAGAATAAATGAACCTTGAATATTGTCATATTTCATTACTTCCCCAAGTTGGATGTTTTTGATTAATCTAGGGAAGATAGTAATCACGTTACCTGTGTTGGCTATGATTCGATATAGTTTCTTGTGTCCGGTAAACTGAACTACAGTACCAACTTCAAGTGTATTAGCATTAACGGCAACTGATGTTGCCCCTGCTGCCCTTGCTGCGGTTGCCTGTACTTGTGATGCCTGAGTACCGTTATAATCTGACCACCAACCAAGAGATATATCAAACGGTCTACCTTGACCATAAAGAGCATAGAAGTTAGCAAGTTCAGTACGGTTCATCTTGTTTAGAGTTACTTTAAAACTAAGGGTGAAGTACTGCGAACCTACAACACGTGTAATAGTTTCACCTGTCCATGTCTGGTTTTGATATTGCGGTATATTGTCCGTTAACATGAACTCACTGATAAGAGCGTTATTTAACATATTATTATTCCTTTAAAAGTTAGCCCACAATCCATGTGGGCTATATGATATTTATACGTTATTCTTCTGAGATTTACGTGTTGCCTGTACAATAGTATCGGCGTGTTTATCACACATCTTTTGAAAATCAGCATCGGAAATCTGACCATTACTATTAATAATTAACGGTGCGTCAATTTTAATATCACCAGTACCACCGCTATCTTGATTGCTTAGATACTTAGTTAGATCCTGGTTCAATGATTTACCTACTACACGTTCACCTTTTTCAAGATTGTAAGTACCAGTACTTGGTAGTGAATCCCAACCATCATGGGCTTGACCCTGAATAGTTGTACCTTTGATAGTACTGACCAGTTGAGCACCCTGTGCGGCTACCTGTAGACCTGCGGCGATCCCCATAGGCCAACCAAGTTTGATAGCCTCGGATATGCCCTGTTGGATGTTGATCACTGCCTGAGCAATGGCAATACCTTTACTTACGGCAAAAGCTGCCTTAGCCGCTGCCGAGGACTCTCCGAACACGCCAGCCATGATAGTTCCTACATCACCCGCACCAGTAGCCCACATACCTAAAGTGTTTGATAGTGCGTCTGCGGTTAATCGCCCACGTTTGATATCGGCGTTGGCCTGAATCGCTGTTAGCTGATCCTGGTACTCCTGGAATCCAATTACTTTGGCATCGTATAGAGCTTTAGCCCCATCCTGGTTCTCTTGCTGTTCAGTACTTACTTGCTGTACCTGTGTTGGATCTGGTGAGAAGTCCAACGGGTTCTTGTACCCTAATCCCTGACTTGCTGTGTCACCTGTCCACGTCTTACCCGCTGCTGCTGCTTTGGCCTTAGCCTCTGGTGTGGCATTCGGATCACTGGCAATTGCGGCAATATTTTGTGCTTGTTTTAAACGGTCTGTTTCAGCAAGCATTTCATCAACCATAGTTTTGTACTTAGTCGCACGGCTTTTATATTGCTGATCTAACATTGCTGTAATTTCAGTTTCATTCTTACCAGCTAATTTACCTGCTGTACTGGGCTTTGTTGAATAAATCAGATTTCGGGTAAGTCTCCCCCGTAGCGGGT
>NZ_JUMS01000127.1:0-30065 GCF_001059415.1 Enterobacter sp. 940_PEND | reverse complement strand
CAGGAAACGGCAGAACGCCTGCTGAAGACAGGACTAGTCAGCTACGAAAGCGACGTGTCCCGCCTGGTTAAAGTCGGGCTGACTCAGGGGCAATTCGATGCTCTGGTGTCGTTCACGTATAACCTCGGCGCCAGGTCATTGTCGACATCGACTCTTCTGCGAAAACTCAACGCCGGTGATTACGCTGGCGCAGCCGATGAGTTCCTGCGCTGGAATAAAGCTGGTGGCAAAGTCCTGAACGGGCTGACCCGTCGCCGGGAGGCAGAGCGCGCTCTGTTCCTGTCGTGATTAGCGCACTGGTTAAGCGTTACTGGCTGCAGTTGCTTGTGGTGGCGGTAATCGGCGTGCTGGCGTTCTTCATGAACCACTACCGCGACAATGCCATCACCTACAAAGACCAGCGCGACAAAGCCACTGAACAGCTCAGCCTGGCGAACGCCACCATCAAAGACATGCAGACCCGTCAGCGTGATGTCGCTGCGCTGGATGCCAAATACACGAAGGAATTGTCCGATGCGAAAAAAACCATTAACGATTTGCGTCGGGATGTCGATTCTGGCGCTAAACGGCTGCGCATCGCCGCAACCTGCCCTGGAGTGTCAAAAACCACCTCCGCCGCCGGCGTGGATGATGCAGGAACCCCCGAACTTACTCCAGACGCTCGACGGAATTATTTCGATCACCGGGACGGAGTCGCAACCGCTGACAAAATGATTCGCGGCATGCAGGACTACATCAAAGAGCAGTGCTTAAAGTGAGGTAATCATGGCATTAGAAGGTAGTCAAAACCCATCCAAGTTTCGTGAGGAATGGGATAAGCAGACCGAAAATAAGTAGTTCGTTACAGAAGCTCTTCACTGAGGGGCTTCGATAATGATCTGTGTAACCCCGCAAGGATGGTGATCACATCTTGCTGACGGGTAAGCCGTAAGTGGCTAAGCACTTCTGAGAAGCAGGGCAACAGCTGCGATACGTGGAGAACGAAATGGCTACCGTCTACAGAATCACAATCACCAAAAAATCCAAAGAGTCCTTTACGGGGCTCATGACCAGAAGCCAGCCAGAGATCGTCAATGGTTTTGTCGCACTGGCAATGGATGACGGCAAATGGCGCTACTTCAGCCAGGACAGCATTGATGACTTCCTGTTTGAACCCGTAGAACAGCCAGAAGAACAAACAACGGAGTAACGAATGAGCAAACCGGACTGGGAGGCCATCGAGACGGCGTACCGGGCCGGAGTGATGTCCCTCCGAGAAATAGCATCACAGCACGGTATCAGCGAAGGCGCTATTCGTAAGCGTGCCAAGCGTGACGACTGGTCGCGTGACCTCAATGCGAAGATTCAGCAAAAGGCTGATGATCTGGTACGCAAACGGGAGGTACGCAAACAGGTACGCAACGAAAGCACTTTGACCGAACGCGTACTGATAGAGGCGACTGCCGAGGTGATTGCCACGGTACGCATGGAGCACCGGGGAGATATCCGCCGGGCTCGCGAACTGACCAACATTCTATTCGATGAGTTGGCTGGAGAGTGTGGCGATGTGGTCGCGCTTGAGATGCTCGGTGACCTGATGCGATCTCCAGACGACAAGGGTATGGATAAGCTCAACGATCTGTACCACAAAATAATCAGCCTGCCTTCCCGTGTTAAATCCATGAAAGACCTGAGTGACAGCCTGAAGACGCTGATCGGCCTCGAGCGTGAGGCGTACAGCATCGAGAATAAGGCGGAAACGAAAGAGGTAACGCATAACGTCATGCTGGTCCCAACCAGTGACAGCGTCGATGACTGGGAAGCGGCAGCGCAGAAACAACAGGGCGGGGTGCTCGGTGGATGAATTACAAAGCTGTATGGAAGCCTCTGCCTGGATCGCAGTCTCTGGCGCTGAGCTGCCCGTGTAACGAAATTCTGTTCGAAGGCACTCGTGGACCGGGTAAAACCGCTGCGCAGTTAGCCAGGTTCCGGCGCAATGTCGGTGTGGGTTATGGCTCGTTCTGGCGCGGCGTCATCTTCGACACCGAATATAAGAATCTTGCCGATATCATCACTCAGTCGAAGCGTATGTTTCGCCTGTTCAACGACGGCGCACGCTATTTGTCATCTGCGAGCGAATTGCGATGGGTGTGGCCAACGGGCGAGGAGCTTCTCTTCCGCTTTGGCAAAGAGGCAGACGACTACTGGGATTTCCACGGTCAGGAATTCCCGTTTATCGGCTTTAACGAGCTGACGAAACAGCAGTCTCCAGAGTTCTACGAAATGATGTTCTCCTGCCGACGTTCATCGTTCAGGCCGGAAAACTACCCGCTGGAGAATGGCAAGTTACTGAGGCCGATCCCGCTGGAGACGTTCAGCACGACCAACCCGTTTGGCATCGGACATACCTGGGTGAAGAAACGCTTCATTGAGCCGGCGCCGCGTGGAACCGTACAGCGCGACAGGCAGATGGTATTCAACCCCCAGACAGAGCGAGAAGAGGAAATCACGCTGACCCGCGTGGCCATCCACGGATCGTTTAAAGAGAACCCGTACCTCGACCCGCAGTACATCGCGACGCTGATGGCAATCAAAGACCCTAACCGACGCAAAGCGTGGGTAGATGGCTCCTGGGATGTGACCAGTGGCGGGAGATTTGACCACCTCTGGAATGAATCGCTGCACGTCATTAAGCCATTCCGCATACCGGATAGCTGGACAGTTGACCGCTCCCATGACTGGGGTGAGTCGAAGCCGTTCTCTAACCTCTGGTGGGCGCAGGCTGATGGCACTGCCGCTGAGCTGCCAGATGGTCGACAGTTCTGCCCGCCGGCAGGTTCGATAATCCTGATCGGAGAATGGTACGGCTGCCCGCCTGACGAGTTGAACAAAGGCCTGAATATGTCATCCACCAACGTCGCGAAAGGCGTGGCGTGGATTGACAAGCGGCTGGTGGGCGAAGACGTCGACGAGCCGGAAGAGATACAAATCGACGGCGTCACGCAGGGCCAGCTAAACATTGTTCCGGGAATATGCTCGGAAGTTATCCCGGGCCCGGCTGATAGCGCCATTTTCAATACCGGTGACGATGAGTTGTCGATCGGACAGAAGATGGAAAATCAGGGTGTCGAATGGCTTGAAGCCAACAAGAAGCCAGGCTCTCGAGTTAACGGGGCCTCAGTCTTCGCCGACATGCTTGAGGCGGTGATTGAAGGTAAGAAGCTGGAATCTGGTATCCCTGAGAAGCCTGCCTTTTACGTTTTCGAGCATTGTCGTGGCTGGATTAGCCGCATACCAGTACTGGTACGCGACAGCAAAAACCCGGACGACGTAGATACCCAGCAGGAAGACCACGACTGGGATGCAACCCGTTACCGTGTGCTGCACTCACCTCGCCGTTCAGGGGCGATATTCTTCACATAAGGACAACTCAGTGAGTAACGATACAGAAATGCAAGTCCTCGCTGGGCTGATTGTGAATAGCCTCAACGAGGTATCGCGATCTCGACAGCTTTATGCGGCTGGCTTCAATAAATCAGGTAACACCAAGCGACACCACCTGTGGTGCGAATTTGGCTATCCGGAGCGCCTCGACTTCGACCACTTCTACAACATGTATGAGCGTAACGGCGCGGCGTTCGGCGCGGTGCATAAGTTGCTCGATGCATGCTGGACTGATACCCCGGTGATCGTCGACGGCGATGAGACGAAGAAGTCGAAGAAGTCGACGCCGTGGGAAAAGAAAGTCACCAAACTCATGAAGAAGCATTGGGCGAAAGTGAAGGATGCAGATCGGCGCAACCTGGTCGGGCATTACTCAGCACTTATCCTCCAGTTTGCAGACAGCAAGGAGTGGTGGGAGCCAGTCGATCGCAGCGTGATGCGTAATTCTCGCGAGCGCGGCTTGGTCAAGATGATCCCCGCATGGGAAGCGCAGGTTAAACCCGGTGAGCTTGAGCAGGACCAAAAGTCTCCAGACTACGGCATGCCGAAGTTCTACTATTTCCAGGAACAGCAGGTCGGCGATAACGGAAATATTTCCGGGCCGATGCGGTCTATTAAGATCCACCCTGAGCGCATCATCATGTTTTGCGAAGGGTCAGAAGACGAGACTTCACTGGCTGGCATTCCTTTCTTGCGTGCTGGTTATAACGATCTGCTCGACATGGCAAAGACCTCCGGTGGTAGTGCCGAGGGCTTCCTGAAAAACGCCAGCAGGCAGCTCGGCATTAACATGTCGAAGGATACAAACCTCAAGACCATTATCGACGAGGCGAAGAAAGCTGGTTACTCAGGACTGGCTGAGGCGCTGAACGCCGCCATCCAGAAACTGAACTCAGGTACTGATTCGGCACTGGTTACTCAGGACGGAGAGGCTAAGGTTCTGTCTGTGGCTGCTGCCGACCCGAGCCCTACATGGACGGTCAGTGCAAATCAGTTCTCTTCATCCGTACAGATACCTTTCACCATTACTTTTGGTCAGCAAACGGGCCGTCTGGCCTCCGATCAAGATAAGAACGACTTTGCTAAGCGGTGCAATGGACGTCGTGCTGGATTCCAGACTGGCCGTGTAACCGCTGTTATCGAACGCCTATGGACCGTGGAAGTTATCGAACCACCTAAATCTGGCGAAATCACGTTAACCTGGTCTGATCTGCTCGCTCCAAGTGAGAAAGAGAAGATTGCCAACATGAAGGAAATGGCTGCGGTTGCGAAGGATACCCAGCAAGCCTACGGCACACCAGCTGTTGATGAGAACGAGGTCAGGGAAGCGGGAGAACTTGAGCCGCGTGATGATATTAAGCCGCCTGACCCAAATGAAAAGGTAACGACCGATGATCCTCTTTCCGATGACACCGGAGCAAAAGACGAAAGTCGGGACACCGGTAGTTCCGCGCAGCAAGGTTGACCCGACACGATCGGCAAAACAGGTAACCGCGATGTTCCGGGATATCGAAGAGCGATATCTCGGTATCAAGCGCGCGCTGAAAGTTCTTCTCGACCAGCGCCTTACCGGGCGAGAGCGTGAGGTTAACAGCCATAACTGGCATTTCCTGTGCCACGACAACGGCGCTGATGTGCGACTCTACCAGGTTAACGCCGGCAAGTTCATCTACGACATGTCGGCGCGGGAACTGGCTGACCTGCTGGAAGCGGTGCAGGGCATTCTCGACGATTACCTGCTGGAGGGTGGCGAGCAAAACCTCTGGGCGATGGATTACGTCGTCGCAGAAGCGCAGCGCGGCACGCTGGAGGCCTTCAACAACCTCTCACAGCAGTCGCAGGTGTATGCCAGTCAGACGACGCTACAGCAGCTTTTAAACAGCCCCGGTTATCTTAACCAGATATCGGCGGCCAGGCTGACAACGTTCAGCGACTGGAAAGTCATCAGTGACACCGCTCGAGGCGACCTGACCAACATCATCACCGATGCAGTAGCGCGCGGGGTGTCACCAAGAGATACCGCCCAGGTTATTAGTAAACGCCTGGACGTAAGTATGTACAAAGCCAAAACGATAGCTCAAACGGAGCAAGTTGGAGCCTTAAGGCAGGCGCAGCGCAATGAGGTTGATTGGGCAAAAGAACGCCTGGGGCTGAACACTGCGATATTGTGGATTTCCGCACTTAAACCGACCACCAGGATGACTCATGGGGCAAGGCACGGGAAAACGTACACCACTGATGAGGTTGCAGAGTTCTATTCGAAGGATGGCAACTCCTATAACTGTTACTGTGCCAATATCCCTTGCCTGCTTGACGATGAAGGCAAACTTTACAATGAAGGTCTTGCCGAGAAATTAAGTAAAGAGCGGAGTAATTGGAAGTCATCCGAAAAGTAATTTGGTAAAATATACCTGCTGGATAGGGCGGCCACCCGAAAAGTCCTGCGCTCAGGACCTTCCAGCACCATCATGAGCGAACTAATGGAGCGATTAGTTATGAATTCGAAACCAGCGCCAAGCGCAGAGTTTTTACGTGAATGCTTTTCTTACAATCCAGATACTGGAGAGTTGTTTTGGAATGCAAGGCCAGTCAGTCACTTTAAATCAGAGAACGCATGTTCAGCATGGAATGGGCGATATGCAAATAAGCCCTGTGGGTGCATTAGGCCAGATGGCTATGTAAAAATCTCCGTTAACAAAGTGAGCTATTTGGCTCATAGAGTTATATGGAAGATGATTACCGGTACTGATAGCGAATTCACCGACCATATCAATGGCATTAAAAGTGATAACAGATTGGCAAACCTCCGTGATGTAACCATGACTGAAAACAACAGAAACATGATTGGAGGGTTGGCATCTGGGAATAACTTTATCGGCGTGTATTGGCATCAACAGCGAAGCAAATGGATGGCTAGAATTCGCTGCGATGACTCAGAGCGGTATATTGGAATTTACGATGATATAAAAATTGCCGTCCTTGCCTATAACGCCGAATGTGAAAGGGTTCATGGCGAATACGGTAAGCGCAAGATAGAACATAATCTAAGTAAGCTCCGAGAGATGGGGCTGATATAAACCCAAATAGGTCGCTTAGGCGGCCTTTTTTAATGCCTGAAATCCACCAATGAGGCCCATATGAGCGGCGTTTATTTCGAATCAAAGCGACTCGGTGATATCTCATGCACGCACGTTAAGATCGGCGGCGTCGAAGCGATGATGAAGCAGGTAGGTGATCGTAAAGTCATCAAATCACAAGGGCGAGGCAACGTGCGCCAGGTAAAAGCCATCATCAGAGAATTACATAAAGCCATTCAATAAGAGGACGCAACGTGCAGCTATCCAGCATCCACGTTAAATCCTTGGCAATTAACGCCTCCAATATTTCCACGACAACAATCAACGGTCAGGAACACTACGTCATTCGTGGCGCGGTTCCCATCGTCGATGACATTGTCATGAATGGTGGGCTTTATCCTGCTGAGGAGATTAACAACAGCTACCAGACGATGGAGCGCAAGTTAATGCCGATCGGCCACCCGATGGTGAACGGTAAATACGTCAGCGCCAACGACCCGCAGGCGGTCAACGATTACTACGCCGGGGCATGGGCTCAGAACGTCAGCAAGGCCAACGACAAAGTCGTGATGGACGTTTACGTCAATAAGGCTGTGGCTGACACCAAGCCTGACGGGAAACGCCTTATTCAGCGCCTGGACGACATGATTTCCGGCAATAACGCCGACCCGATTCATGTTTCTACCGGTCTGCTGCTGAACAAAGAGCAAAAGGCAGGTGAGTCGAAGCAGAAGAAATACTCCTGGGTCGCTCACAACATGCAGTTCGACCACATCGCGATCCTGCTCGACGAGCCCGGCGCCGGGACGCCAGATGAAGGTGTCGGCATGTTCGTTAACGCTGACGGGCAGGAGGCAGATGTTGAATCGACAAGCCTCATCGATGCCGCCAACAGCATGAAAGACGGCTGGTGGAACAAGGTGAAATTCTTCATCAGCAACGCTTCAGAGATGTCCTTCGACGACATCTACCAGGCGCTGCGCATGTCCATCAAGCAGGACGACAAAAAGTGGCGCTACGTCGTCAGTGTCTGGCCTGACCATTTCGTTTACGAAGAGGATGGCGAAAACGCCAAGCCGAAGCTCTTCGACCAGAAGTACCTCATCTCTGACAAGGTCGTAACGCTTGTCGGCGATCCAGTAGAAGTCGTGCGCAAACCAACTGAGTACGAAGTCAAAACCAACGGAGAAACAAACCCGATGAAAGAGAAGATGATCGCCGCGCTCAATGCCGCAGGCGTTAAAACCGAGGGGCTGACCGACGATCAGGTCTGGGATGCCTACAACCAACAGATGAAGAAGAAAGAAGGTGGCGGCGACCCGGGCCAGGCTCAGATTAACTCCGACGCTATTACTGCCGCAGTGAATCTGGCACTGAAGCCGCTTACCGATGAAATCAGTACGCTGAAATCTCAGCTGCAGGCGAACGCAGAAAGCGACCTGAAAACCAAGCGCGATGCGGTTAAAGCGAAATTCTCGTTCATGAGTGAAGCGGCGATCAACTCGCTGGCTGGCGACGCGCTGAACGACTTGTACTCACAGTGCCAGACCAGCACCGGTCTGAACCCTGCATTCCAGGGAAATGGCGCTCAGAGTGAAATCCTTAACATGGAGGCACCTGAATAATGGCTCTCGCACCTCGTTTCCATACCGTAATCGCGGGCCCGGCCCGTAAGAATGACCCGCAGGTCATTGAAGCAATCATGGCGGCGGCCGTGAAGCCCGGCTCACTGGTGATGCTCGACAGCTCCGGGAAACTGGCGGTTCACAATGTCGCTGGTGGTGCAGGCGTTGCTCTGGCTCTTCAGCACAACTATATCGGCGGTGGTGACATACGCGACTCGGTTCCTGCAGGTGATACCGGCGCGGCCATCATGTGCGAAGACGATGTGGATTACCACATGCTGGTTAAAGCTGGCGAAGCGTTGCTGGAAAACGAAGGCCTGGTTTCTGCCGGTGACGGCACGCTGGCCAAGTCAACCACACCAGCCACCGACCAGGTCCTCTTTTATTCACGCGAAAAAATCACCGTTGGCGCTGAAGCTCAGCTCGTGAAAGTTCGCAAATCAGGGAAAGCAACCGCATGAGCATGATCGTATTTAACAAAAAGCTGATCACCGAGCATAACCAGGTGAAGCAGGCGTGGAATCAGCTGCTGATGCAGCGTGAATCCTTCAATATTAACCAGGGAACTATTGCTGCCCAGTACGGCGGCGCGCTGGAAGTTAACCAGGCCGCGCTGATCTCCAAAGACTACTGGCGTGAAGTGGACAACATCACCACCCGAGTCTTCCGTAATGACGAAGGCAACGGCCTGCTGGATGATTTGCTCGGTCTAGGTACGCCGATTTCTATCGGCAAGACTGCTGCGCTGTATCGCGTTTCCAGTGATGCTGGCAAGGTTCATCGTTCACTGACGGGCCACGTGCCAGAAGAACTGGATAAAGTCATCTACGACGAAGCTGGTGACCCAATCCCGATCTTCAACACCGGCTACAGCCGTGAATGGCGTGAGTGGAACGGCATGCAGTCCGAAAACCTTGACGCAATGGCAGATGACCAGGAAGCGCACGTTGCAGCCATCCGCGAGGATATGGCCGACTACATGCTTTCAGGTGACGCGAAAGTGAAGGTGAAGGGCTATGTCGGCGCAGGTATTACCAACCACGCCAACACCAACCAAGTGGATCTGAGCGCATCCGGTCTGAACATCGACCTGACCACAGCCACGCCTGACCAGATGGTCGCATTCTTCACCGGCCCGTTCGCTAAGCTTCTGGACGATAACTACGTGCAGGAGAAGGTGAAGGTGTGGGTGTCGCCTGACATCATGCGCAACATGAGCAAACCGTATTCCTCCGCTGCCGGCTTCAAAGAAGGCACTGTGCTGGAGTACATCCTTCGCTACGGCCGTATCGAGTCTGTTAACCAGACCTTTAAGCTGACGGGTAACCACTTCATCGCGTATGTGCGCAATTCGCAGTACATCAAGACGCGCATTGCCGCGCCGGTGGGCACCTTCATGATCCCGCGCCAGAATCCGTTCGACAACTACAACTCCCTGGTCTGGAGTGCTGTCGGTCTGCAGATTAAGCGCGATTTCAACGGTCGTTCTAAAGTGTTCAACGCACAGGGTTAAGGGGCTTCGGCCCCTTTTCTTCGGGAGAGAGCATGAAAAAGTTAAAAGTCGAGAAGGCTGGTTGTTGGGGAACAATTAACGGCGTATTCCAGCAACTGCCGGTGGGCCATGAGTTCGTTACGGTTGCTGTGCCACCTGCTTTCGCTGGCCGCGTCTCGGTCATTGGCGAAGTTGAAGAGCAGGAGCTTGAAGTTGCCACCCCTGGTGCTGACGATAAACCTGCAGAGCAGGCAGAGCAGGCAGAGCAGGCAGAGCAGGCAGAGCAGGCAGACACCACCGCTAAATCGAAAAAGGCGAAATAACCATGGCTGACCCAATCACAGCGGCAGACGTGCAGGCGTTCCTCGGTGAGTTGGGTTACTCAGGAGGGTATAAAACATGGCTGTAGTGCAGATAACGGCGGCGCAGGTTAAACAGCAGTTGTCTGCGCTTGGCTATACCACCGTTCCTGACTTCATGATCGACGCCTACCTGTGCAAGCTGGCGAAGATAGAACCCTGCCTGATTGCCGCCGGTTACGACGATTGCGATCTGATGCTCATCCAAGTGTACGCAGTCACCTTGATGGCTCTGACGGCGTACACGCAGCGGATTAAGTCGCAGGGCGCTCCGTCCGGTGCCTCTCGCTCGTTTGACTACGGCGAGAGCGTGCTCAACATGCGTGACGCGCTGCTGGCGCTGGATACGTCTGGCTGTACATCAGGATTACCCATTGATGTCGGTCAGAAAGTAGGGTTGTTTCTCGTTGTTGGTGGGTGTTAGTGCTGATAAAATATCCACGCGGCTAGGCTGATCACCGAAAGCAGAGATCGTAGACTCTGTTGCCGCAACCTCAATCTACGCGACCTTGCTACGAGGGTTACATGGATATCTGCACAGAAAAAAATCTTCCTGTGGACTACCTGCGAAAGCTGCTTGATTACGATGCACTTACTGGCGTTGTTAAATGGAAGCCCCGCGCTTTAGAGCATTTCAAAAGCGAGCGAGATTCTAAAATTTGGAACACTCGCTATGCTGGCACTGTTGTAGGGGTTCAGAATCGCAGGGGATACCTGGTATTCAAGCTTAATAAGCGATGCTACAGGCTTCATCGTGTTGTCTGGGCGATTCACTACAATGAGCACCCAGAAATCTTTATCGACCACATTAACGGTGATAAGCGGGATAACAGGATATCCAATCTGCGTCTCGTCGATGCTGAGGGTAATGCCAGAAATCGTAAAACTCCTTCGTCAAATTCATCTGGGATTATCGGCGTTAGGTGGGATAAGCGATATGGAACCTGGAAAAGCACCATTGGCGATGAAGGAGAGGATGTGTCTCTTGGCTCATTCGATAACCTTCTTGATGCCGCTGCGGCAAGAAAATCAGCAGAGGTGAGGTTCGGTTATCACCGAAACCATGGCAGATAACAAGACTTCAAACGACCAACCGCCTCCGGGCGGTTTTTTATTGGGCGCAATTCATGAACTGGAAATCAGTTAAGCACGGCCTGCCACGCTCATTCACCCGCGTCTGGGTGATGACCGATACCGGGCGGGAGACTACCGGCTACGTGAAATCGGACGGCGAGTGGCATATCAACTGCCCGCGCATCCGGGCGACTGGCGCCAAGGTGATGAGGTGGAAAGAATGAAGCGAGGCGGGTTACTGAAAAACAGCAGACTTTATCGTGTTGGCGAAGTCGTTATGGACTCTTGCATCCCACCGACCGCCATTAAGCGCAGTGAGCAACTTAAAGGCCAGGGAGGAAACGTAACGGTTGTCCTGCGCTGGAAGGAGGGCTGATGTCGAGCATTGCTTCGTGGAGCTATACAGCCACTGCAACCGTCTGGCGCAAACAGAACGGTGTGACCGACGAATACGGCGATCCAGTTAATGGGTACGCCGCACCTGAAGTAATCATGTGCGATTACGAAGGCGGTTTGTCAAAGCGTATCGGCAGCCTTGGCGCTGAAATCGTCGTTAAGAACACCGTCTGGACAGAGTTCGCGCTGGCGTCCGCCGGTGATTATCTGCTGATTGGCGAATCGACCGAAGCGGACCCGGTTGTCGCTGGTGCCGACGAGGTGCGGCAGGTTATCCGCTACGCCGACACGTTCGAGCGACTAGCGGATGACTATGCAATTTTGACAGGCATCTAGCCATGGGTATCAAAGTTAAAGGTATCGATCAGACCATTGCTAAGTTGAACCGCATGATTGGTGACGTTAAAAGCGTACGCATCATCCGGGCTTTGTACCTGGCATCCGAACAGGTTCTTGAGTCAGCTGCTGTGATAACGCCAATAGACACATCAACCCTCGTTAACTCTCGGTTTATCGATTTTGATTCAAGCGGCAATCGAATTACGGCAAAGGTTGGGTTTTCAGCCTCGTATGCAGCCTATGTTCATGATGCACCAGGCAAGTTGAAGGGCCAACCAAGGGCGCACTTCGGCACCACCAGATCAGGCAAGCAGTTTGGTGGTGGGACAGAGCAAGGCGTTTATTGGGGGCCTGGGGGCGAGCCGCAATTCCTGAAAAAAGCTTTTGAACAGGTTAAGCCACGAATCCCTGAAATTATTGCAAAAGGCATGAAGAAATGACCCCACCAATGGCCGACCGAGTACGTTCAATGCTGGTTTCTGCCGGACTTACGACGGCCTTTACCTGTCAGAGTTTTTTCTGGGATGACAGTGGCAATAAGTCTGAGGCATTCATGGTCTTTAAGCCAGCTGGAGGGGGCATACTCCGTCAGGATGAAGGTGGAACATACATGGTTCAACTGGATGTGATCAGTGCCATTAATGAGGACCGCAAAGCGAATACCGCAGCTATGAGCATTATTGATTACGTACAGGCTAATCCTATTGCGGACCCCTGCATCGGATACATCGAGTCCTACGGTATGCCTCAACCAATGCTAACAGCAGAGGGGCGGGCGGTATTTTCGCTGCGCTTCCGCTGCGTATACGGCGAATAACCCTATCCACAACCATCAGGCTGCCATCCGGTGGCCTTTTTTATTTGAGAGGTACACATGCAAGGCTGTGCTAATGATTTTGGCAAGCTGATCGGGAAAGTAGCTGTGCTACGCATGGCCTTTGGCTGCCCCGACGCAGTGCCATCGCTTTCTGAATGGAAGCGTCTCGGCGCGATGACCACGAAAGGTTTCGATTACTCAATGAATACAGTCAGCTCTGAGGCTGATGATTCAAAGGGTCTGGTTGAAAACCTGGTCAACAACATGGACTTTACAGTCTCCGGTGACGGCGAGTTCCGCAAGAACGATAAGTCTGTAGAGATTGGCGCGATCCACATGTCGAAATACATTTTCGATGAAGTGCAGGCTGGCCGTCAGCCAACCGTCTGGGTTCGTTTTGATTTTGCCGGGGAAGACGCTGGCACTTATATCATGGGGTATTTCAACACCACCTCGTGGTCAGGTGACTTCGGAACCAGTGATATTTCAACTTTCTCCGGTGAGTGGAAAGTCTACGATGCCGACACGGTTGTGTTTGAGATCGCTGGAGATGCGCTCGCCTTCACAACCAACCTTCCTTCAACGAAAACCGTTGCGACTGGATCGGCGCTCAACATCAGCGTAGCTGTTACAGGCGGTACAGCTCCGTATACGTATGTCTGGAAAAAAGATGGCTCAGCAGTGAGCGGTCAGACTACAGCGACGTTCAACAAGGCGAGCGCAGTCTCGGGTGATGCTGGTTCATATACCTGTGAAGTTACCGACTCTGCTGGCACGCCAGTAAAAATCACTTCAAACGCCTGCGCTGTCACTGTCAGCTAATGGCTATTCCAAAGGGCAGCGTGCTGCCCTTGATAATAATCATTAAGGCAAGAGCATGATCCCGTTAACAGACATTGGTGAGGTTGTCCTTTCAAGCCGAAAGGATGGCGAGAAAGAGTACCTTCTAAGGCCATCATTCGCTGCAATGACCAGAATCGGTTCGCCGGAAGAGATCGTTGCGGCATACGCAACCATCCATGGCAGTGATGTGCAAAACCTGATTGCAGCATGCGCTTCTAATCTTGGGCGTCTTCCTGAGTGGCTATCACCACAACTTTATCGCATGGCTGAAAAGATCCTTTCTGTTTCCATGCAGGTGGTTCAGGCGTGCTGTGAAGATGATTTAACCCCGATCATAGGGGAGTGGAAAGGGTGGTCAAGATACATAGTTTACCGGCCCGGCGCGCTAAGCCGTAATGACATTATTGTCATCGCCCAACACCTAATGTCCCATGGCGTTATAGGTAAAGCCAAGGTCAGGAAGTTGCAGCGGCATGAAACCAACTCGACAACAACAGCATTCAACGCCATTGAGTATATCAATGCTGCCCGCACTCATTTCGAAATGACGCGTGAAGATGCCGCGCACCTGACGATGACGGAGTTTGCGCTGCTTCTGAACGCGAAATATCCAGACCAGAAAGGGCTGACTCGAGAGGAATACGACGCAGTAATGGATGATGACGAGCGTCGCTGGCAAGAAAAAATGATGCGCGAACAGCAAGAACGGTCAATGAAGTAGTAGCTAACGTATCCATGGAGAACAGCAATGTCGGAAAATTTAGGTGGTATTGATATCACCATCGCATTGGATACCGCTCAACTTCTTGACGGTGCCAAGGATGTGCAGAACGCGCTGAGTCAGATAGACAGTTCATCAAAAAAGACTGGCCAAGAACTCGATGGGCTTGATAACAGCACGTCTCAAACAGGGTCCGCGTTTACTGAGCTTGCTGGTTACGCCAACTCCATGGACAACCAGCTGCGCAAGCTGAACACCAACGTGAGCGGAATCGCCCGCGCAATGGAAGAGGCCCGCAGCGGTACCGGCGGTGCTAGCAGTGAATTCAGCCGTGCCGAATCCATCATCGAGGCGCTGGGTAACCAGTTGGCTGTGCTGGACGAAGCGCAGGAGAATGGCGCGCGTAGTGCCGCAGTCCTGGCTGCACAGTTGCGTGCAGGGTCGAAAGCCACCGACGAAGAAAAACAGAAGATCGGCGAGCTTACTGGTCGCCTGTATGACATGAAGACTGGCGTTGAAAATGGCGCGAAGGGCACTGGAAACTGGAAAACCAGCATGCAGCAGGCCGGGTACCAGGTTCAGGACTTCATCGTACAGGTGCAGGGCGGGCAGTCTGCGCTGGTGGCGTTTGCTCAACAGGGCTCGCAACTAGCTGGCGCATTCGGACCTGGCGGCGCGGTGGTTGGCGCCATAATCGCGCTTGGTTCGGTACTGGCAGGCGTGCTGATTACTTCGCTGAATGGCGGTAAGAACGCCATGGATGCGCTGAAAGACGCAGCTGAAGCGATGGATAAGGTGATCACCATTTCATCGCAAGGTGTGGCCGCACTTTCAGACAAATATGCCGCCCTGGCGCGCGTAAATGCCGACGTAGCTACTTTGCTGAGAAATCAGGCGCTGCTCGAGTATAACCAGGCCATCTCAAAGATTCCGAAGGCCATTAGTGACGCGTCTGATGCTTTCATCACTTTAGGTGATCGCGCACTGGCGGCGGTGGGCGGTGCTTCGCCAAGCATCAAGAAATTCAACGATGAGCTGTCAGCTCTTGGCGTAACCACCACTGACTGGAGTCAGGCCATTCAACAGGCCAACAGCCAGGGACAATATGCCTCAGGTATTGTTAACTCGCTTTCTGCAACGGTGAGCACCCTTTCATCACGCCTCGGCATCAGCAAGCAATCAGCGTTTGATCTGGCAAGAGAACTATCAGATCTGAGCAATAACCCGTCTCCGGAAGCACTTCAGGAACTGGCGAAAAAACTCCAGGAAATGCAGTCCTCATCCAAAGATGGGCAGTCAGCTATTGCTGAACTGGCAGGTAAGCTTGTTGATCTGGCAAGAGAGGCAGCCAACGCGAAGATCAACGTAGACAGCCTGAATAATTCCACGGATAACCTTACCGCCGGACAGAAGAACCTGATCAAACAGTCTGAGCGTAACCTGGCACTATCGAAGCTCCAGGGTGAGGCTCGCGCACGGTTGCAGGCTCAATATGCTGCCGAAGATGCCGGATTCGCTAAGGATGATCCGCACGCCAAACAGATGGAAGATGATGCTGCTGCTACGTACAAAAATACGCAGGCGCAGAAGACGCTTCAGTCTGAGCAGAAGAAGGGGGCTTCCCAGGCTGATTCTATTGCCCAGAAGCTGGCGAACCTCAAGCAGCAATCGGAGCTTGCCGCTGACTCAACGAATAAGCTGAGCCGTGAGCAGGCCATCCTCGCTGCACAGCAGTCGCTAGGGAAAGGCGCAACCAAAGAGCAAATAGCTCTTGCCGGTCAGTATGCGGCTAAGAAATGGGATACAGCCAACGCTATTAAGGCAGAAGCTGCAGCGCAGAAGCTACTCCCTGAAGCGGCTGAGAACGCCAGTTACAAACAGGATGTTGAGGACCTGAATACGGCGCTGGCTGCGAAGAAAATCAGCCAGGAGCAATATAACCAGACCTCAGAAAGACTGGCGGCAACTCACCAGGCAAACCTCGCAAAAATCCGCGCGCAGCAGGCGGTGACGCCACAGCAAGAGGCAGTTGCACAGATTGATCCAGTGCAGCAATTAGCTAATCAGCACGCACAGCAACTGGCCCTTATCCAACAGTTCGAGCAGCAGGGGTTATTAGCTCACCAGAATGCATTAGCCCTTAAAAATGCTGCCGATACGCAGTATGAGCAGCAAAGAACCGCTGCACAATGGGAGCTTCTTAGCCAGCAGAGCCTGGGGTACAGCATGCTGACAAGTGCAGTAGATGCGTTTTCAGGTAATGCATCTAATGCGTTAACCGGGCTGATCACCGGAACGATGTCAGCGCAGGATGCTATGCGCTCACTCGGTAACACGATGCTGAATAGCGTGGTAAATGCGCTAGTCCAGGTTGGGATAGAGGCTCTCAAAAACTTCATTATCGGTCAGACATTGGGCGCAGCTTCTACCGCTGCTTCTGTCGGTATGGCTACCACGACGGCGGCCGCATGGGCTCCAGCCGCAGCGCTGGCCAGCCTGGCATCCTTTGGCGCAAACTCAGCGCCTGCGATGGCTGGTATTGCATCTACCGTTGGGCTTGCTCAAGGGCTGGCTTTGGCTGGGGCCAGATACAATGGCGGACCTGTGTCAGCGGGAAGCATGTATCAGGTCGGTGAGCGAGGGAAGCCGGAGATTTACCAGGCCAGTACCGGTAAGCAGTACATGATACCGGGCGACAACGGCAAGGTGATCAGCAACAAGGATATGCAAGGCGGGAGTGGTGTAATAATCAACAATATCGTGCAGAATTACACCTCTGCTACCGTTGATTCTCAGGGAACTGTGAACTCAGATGGTAGTATTACCCTCACTACAATTATCGCGGATTTGAATAATGGCGGCCCGATAAGTCAGGGTATAACCAGTAATTTCAACGTGAAAAGAACCCCGAACGGTCAGGGATAAGGAGATTTACGTGGTAATTGAGCCGGGCGAAGTGCATTCAATACCAACTGAGATAGGTAAACCACACAGGATACGCCCGAACAGGGCGGTCGAGTTTGTGTTTACTCTAAGTGATGGATCAACAATCAAGGGAATAACGCCTGCTGGGGAAGAGCTGGAATTTACCAATAATGGCGAAATCGTAGACATAAAAATCAATATCTACGAGGCACCAACCGGGCCCCGGCTTGTTGATTAAGCAAACCCGCTCCGGCGGGTTTTTTAATGCCTGGAGTTTAGATGCCAATTATCGACTATCCCGACTGGCTGCCGCTGGCGCAGAAGGCCAGCAAAAATATGACGCTCGATACCGGGTTCCAGACCGATCAGCCAGCGGTCGGCCCGGCAATCTTCGAGAATCAAACCGACGACCTGAAAGTGACATGGTCCCTGACGTGGATCTTCACTCTCGACCAGGAGCGCGCTTTTCAGCAGTGGCTGCGGAGCCCTAACTACCTCAATCGTGGCCTGAACTGGTTCCGGATGAGTATCAATCTGGGCGGTAGTGGCCTGCAACTCCAGGAACTTCACTTCACGCAGATGCCAGTGCAAACCAGTATCGACGGCGGAGTGGTGACCTGGACGGGAACCGTAATTGCTAACCATCTGTACAACGCCGACGATGAGTTCGACGACATCATTGTTGAACTGCCGCCGCCGTGGGATTCGTGGCTGGATATCGTTGTCACGGGTTATCCGGACGGGCGCGACCCAGAATCTCTTCCGAGAGTTCCGTAATGCCAACATTCAGAACTTATAAGCAGCAGCGCCCGACGCGCGGACTGTACGACACCATTACGTTCTACCATCCATCATTTGGCTACGTCCGCCTTGTCGATAAGCAGTTCTTCCCGAAGACACTTGGCGGACAGACGTACACGCCTGCGCGTTTTGAAATCGAAGAAAGCCAGCAGAGCGGCACGCCGGTGATCGACGCGACCGTGAAGTTAGGGCGTCTGTCGTCTGACATCAAAGCTCTCATGAAGCAGTGGAAGGGAGCGGCCCGGCTAACAGCTATTACGGCCACGCGGCAGATCTTCGACAGCGGCGATGTGTCGATGCCGATTAAGTCGTGGCAACTTTACGTCAAGACGGTGGATATCGATGCCGAGGCCTCATCGGTCACTCTGTCTGTCACCAACCCTCTGAACAACAACATTGGTCGCATTTATGATCCAGTCGAGTACACGGGACTTCAGTACCTCTGATTTTATCAGCAGGATGATCGGTGTGCCGTGGGCTAACCGGGCCTGTTCGTTCGAAAAGGTGGATTGCTGGGGGCTGGTGGTGCTGTATTACCGGAACGTTCTCGGTATAGAGCTGCACCAGACACCGGACTACGAAGCCGGTGAGGACTTCTTCACCTGCTATCAGGGTGACGTCGTCTTCTGGCGCCAGCTTGATAAACCGGTAGAGGGCGGGATATTCGTCGGGTACCGCGGCACGCAACCGGCGCATGTTGGTCTGGTACTGAACCGGCAGGCGCTGCATTCACGCGGCGAGAACGGAAGCGTGCGCATGGACTCGTTGCTGGTCATTCAGCGGGCATTCACCAAAGTGGAGTACTTTTCGTATGGCGCTGGTTGAGATATCAAATTTTCCAGGAACGCCTAAGCTGCGTTGCAGGGTGCCAAACGGCACCCTTTTTTATGACTGGCTGGCGGCAAATGACGCTACCTTTCACCGCGATCTGCTGATCGTCCGCAACGGCGTGAAGTTGGGCGACGATGACGAGCTGGCGTTTGAGCTGAGTGAGCTGGACCACATCCAGATATTCGACCAGCCGAAGGGCATTGTCGGCGACATCCTGAGCCCGATATTTAAAGTGGTGGGTCAGGTGTTTTCGTTCCTGGCGCCGAAGCCCGCTATCGCGAACAACGGCGGTAATACCGTCGACTCACCGAACAATAGCCTGACCGGTCAGACAAACACCGCGCGTGTGTATAAGGCCAAGCCGGACATCTACGGACAGATTCGTTCATTCCCGGACCTGATTCAGGAGTCGGTATTCGAATACGTTCACCAGACGTCCACCGACGGCGGCCTGAAGTACGTAACGGAATGGATGTGCATCGGGATCGGCAAATACGATTACGAGTCTGTGCGCTACTCAGAATCAAGCCTGGGCTCTCTTGCTGGTGCCGAATTCCAGTTCTTCCAGCCTGGCGAAGTAATCCCGCAGATCGTCGAAGGCTACGGGTTTGATGACGTCGACGGGCAGGAGGTCCCCGGGCAGAACGAGGCCAGCGATTTTCCGTTAGAGAGCGCTACTGCAACAACCGTGGTCAGCGGTACGTACTCCGGCGGCCAGATAGCGATGAAAATCGTGAAACAGGCCGAGTTTGACTACTTTATGGGGCTGGTGCTGCCGCATGCGGTTACCTTCACCATCAACGTTACGTACAACACAGCATCAGGCAGCGTAACCACTGACGCGACATTCTCCGGGACGCTGATCTCCGCCGTTGAAACAAACGACGGCGCTGTGGTTAATCCGGTGCGCTGGTACACGTTCACGATGAACCAGCTTGATGGTCATCAGGACATCCCGGCGAATGCCACGATCAACACAACGAAGTTCATCCTCAATGACAACGAGGCTCTGATCGTCGGACCGTTCTTCTCTCCTGTCGAGTCAACTCAGTTGTGGCTGCATACCCAGTCCAGCCTTGGAGGAAATAAGGAAACGAACTGGAAGGTAGTCATCTGGAAAATCGACGACGATTATAACCAGGTTCCAGGCACCCAGCAGACTTTCACATACCGGCAGACGACACCGCATGACTCAACAAGTGAGGTGTTCTACCGCACAGACAAAATCACACCGTCCGGCGGCTTTGGGAAATACGCGGTCAGCTTCCAGCGCACGGATAACTCCGGCGATGCGTCACTGCTGAAGGTCGAAGAGATCCACAGCATCAACATCAGGACGAACGTCGTTCATCCGACCGACACGCTGGTACGAGTGAAGGTGAGAGCGACTGAGAACGCGCTGGGGAGCCGCGAGCGCAAATATAACGCGCTGGTGACACGTCATACCATCACTTACGACCTGGACACGCAGACGGTGGATTACACGCTGCGTCCGTCACGCTCGTTCGCTGATGCTGTGGCGCACACCTGGCTGATTATGGGCGCGCAGCCGGTAAGCAGCATTGACCTCTACGGGCTGTATTCGATTGCTGAAAGCCTGCCTGATGAGCGCCTGGGTTATTTCGACTACACGTTTGATGACGAGAACGACTCGCTGGGCGACCGCGTGCAGGCGATCTGCAATGCGGCGTCAGTGGTGGCGTACTGGGACGATGGCGTGCTGACGTTTACTCGCGACCAAAAAGTTGATTACCCGGCTGCAGTATTCAATCGTGCCAACATGAAGACGGACGAATACAAAATGACGTACGAAGCCACTCTTCCGGGCGGCTACGACGGCGTGCAGGTGTCCTATGTCCACCCGACCACGAACAACAAGACATACATCAATTACCGCGTGCTGAACGGCTCCATCATCGAACAGGAAGCAGAGAACCCGAACAAGCTCGAGATAGTCGGCTTCCGTAACGAGTATCAGGCTCGGGAACGCGCGCTGCGCGAAACGAAGCGGCTTATCTACTCCCGGGTGAAGATGAACGCTAAGGTGTTCGAAGACGGCATTATCCAGGTTGGCAGCGTCATTCAGATGCCTGACATCTACGACAGCAACCAGCAGCAGGGTTACATCACCGGACGCGCCGGGAATGACTTCGACACCAGCGAACCGATTGCTTTTACCGGCTCAATGTATGTGCTGGTGACAGACAGCCTGGGTAACCCGACGCTGCGCTATCCGGCCACGGCCCGTAGCGATACCAAGTACGGATTCACCGCGGCAATACCAGACATTCAACTCAACATCTGGAACGGAGATACAGTGCAACTCCCGTCGCGTTATCTCATCGCGACAGTGGAAGAACTGGACAGCCAACTGTGGACGGTAAACAGCATCAAACCGAACACTGATAACACAGTCTCCCTGACTGTCGCGGAATACAGCGACGCCATCTACCAATAAGATTTTTCCCGACAATCCCAACCCGGCCACTGCGCCGGGTTTTTTATGGAATCAATATGGCTACGCAACCTACTCAAGACGCAGTACCAAGTGAATCGCCTCGCGACCTGAAATTTAACGCGGGGAAAATTGACGAATTTGTTACGTCTGAAAACCATGTTTATGTTGACAGGTTTGGCGAAGAGCATCGTACAATTGAGGGAATAAATTACGATGCGAATCAGGCAATTCTGAATTATGGCTATATCACGAAGGATTCTTTTGAAGATGGCAGCACCATTAGCCTTGCTAACGAGTGCTTACGCTGGGAGAGCAACGGCGAGTACTACAGATGGGATGGGCCGCTCCCCAAAGTAGTTCCCCCTGGATCTACGCCTGATAGCACTGGTGGGATTGGTAAGGGGAAATGGGTAGGTGTTGGTGATGCATCTTTAAGGGCTGCGCTGGCGGCGCCGGGCGGCGTGAGTCTCGTTAATGGAGCTCTTTCTCAGCAAAGTCTGGTTCTGCAGTCAATTACTAAGATCCCAAGCTATGTTAACTCGAACGTAGTGCAGGCATGGCGTGATAGTGTTGCTTCATATGGGTATGTTTACTTCTCGAATCATTCAAAATCTCAGATGGTTTACACTGTGCCGTCTACAGCTGCGAATGCTTCTTTCCTTGCGAAGAGTAAAGTAATCATTGATAAAAATGTCACCCTGAGATTCGACAGTGATCTGTACTCACTGTTTAAATCGTTGCAGTACGAGGGGGAGGGTACGTTTGAATTTACGCACCTGAACTTTAAAGCAACCGGTGGAGAAGTGGATTACCTGGCTAAGCAGGCCATCCTCAACCGAAACCCTATTCGCATGAAGCGAGTGGAATGGTCAGATTGTACAGTTTATTCCATAAATGGTGACACGTTCTCCTATGAAGGTAAAGTCACCATATCCTCAGATAGCGCAGCTATCTTCTCCTTAACTACTAACCGTACAACAGGCCTGTTCGCACCAATAGATATTGGAGAGCATATTTCTGCACATATTCGCATGGAATCTCAGGCCGCCTCAGAAGTTGGGATTGTTCTGCGATGCTCTGGTGGTTGGATGATGTTCTATGGGGCACCAGGTGCTACACAGTGGTCTTATAGACAGAAACCAATTGGTAGTCCAGTAGCAGAAGGAACTCCATTCCAGCTGCCAGGAGGTTTACTGTCGTACGCCCCGGGCAAAGCAACCGTTGGCGTATCACTGCAAGGTAAAAACTGGGCGCAGATAACGATGAATGGCGTCGGTATCCGTGTTCCATTCGATACTTCAGTGGTAGGTGATGTTTATGAGGTGGGATTTGTTGCGCTAACAGCGTCATCATCAGGCGCTGCTCGTGTAACTGGGCTATGCAGCTATATTTCGAACAATGGCGTGCATGGTAAGCCGCCACTAAATATTCTGATTCATGGAGATAGTACGGCTGAGAATTTTATTTCCTCATTCAGTTCATACATTCCGCAGCTTATGGATGGAGCCAATGGGCATCGTTCATGGAATATTGTGAACAAAGCTGTAGCAGGACAGACAATGCGGCAACAACTTGACCTCCTTAAGGCTCAGGGCCCTGGAAACGCTTATATTGTCATCATGGTGGCCGGAACTAACGAAGGGCAGGCAAATCAGAGCGGAGATTATATGGCTGCGCTGGTTGATGAGTTTGTACTTTATTGTACTGGAATTGGCAGGGTTCCTGTGTGGGTTGAGCCTTGGATGTGGTATAGCCAGTCATTTATTGGCGGCGCGGGTCAGCCTTCTGCTAACTATGACGGTGTGGCTGAGTTGCGCGAGGCAGGAAAGCGGAAAATGATGAAGTATGGTGCCAATGTTATTTGTGTAAGCACCACACACCAGTTACCAGCTCCACTTCCTGAATATTTCGGTACACAGTATGACCCATTGTTACGTGATGATATTCACCAGAGTCAGCTTGGGTATCGCCTGTATGCTGAAATAATCTGCTCTGCCATTATCGACTGGTGGTCACGTGTTGATTACACCCCAAGGGCTGTCGTTCAGTGGTGGGCCGGGGCAAACGTAACAGTACAGACACCCTCAAGTGTTTCAAAGAACTCGCTTAACGTAAAACTTTCCGCAACATCTTTTGCGAATGGCAATACGGTGCTGACTTTACCCCGCTGGTGCAGACCTCAAGTGACTAAAAATGTACCTGTTCCGTTTACCGCAGATGGGATTAGTTTTGGGATGGCAATGGCAACGATAAACGCTTCAACAGGGGCGATAACGATTGTTGGATCCACTACAACATCCCCAACATTCTACATTGATGCTTCATGGTAAAAAAGCAAGGGCCGCAACGCGGCCCTTTCACCTACTTCACATGTTTATTAATTTCTCTCATCCAGACGGCATATCCATTTTTGTTTAAATGAACACCGTCATCAAAGTACAAATCATTTTTTTTATCAGATAAAAACTCAGCGGGAACTTCGATCACCTTACAGTTGAACTTCCCAGTGCATAACTTATCAATTATGGTGTTAATCATGCTTATTCTTGAGTTAACATGGTCAACATCTTTTCTTGCTCCACTTATGATTGGCAAAACTTTCAATGCATAAACATTGTCAACGATGGAGGCGTTTCCAAGTAATTTCTCATAATCCCTCGAAATCTCTTCTTGTGTTTTCGAACCCATAGCATCGTTAACACCGCCCTCAATTATTGCGCCTTTATACCCAGATGCTTCGTAATCTTTTGACAAAGACAAAATCTGAGATATTGAATAACCACCTACACCCATGTTTACATATTTAAAGTTTAGACCATAAGGTGACATGCCTTGAATGAGCGAATCCCCGTATATTATGTAGTCACCATCGGCCTGGTTTGCATTCATTTTTTTAAAGTCGAGCATTACCGACTGAAAGTCAGATACGCGCTTAGTTGACATATAAGATTGAAAATGACGGTAAGCTACGGCACTAGACGCACACAACAGAAATGCAACTCCAAGCGCCATAACAATTTTAAGTTTTGATTTGTCATTATCAGATTTAAGGCTATTTATTAATTTTTTACCCATTTGTATTCCTGGGTTTTCAATTAGTTTTTCGCAAACAACCGCAGCTACAAATGAAATAGAAACGACAATAATATAAAAAGCCAGCAGTTTAATTGAAGGCGAAAAATCTGGAATATGCTTGTTTATAGCCCTCATTACGTATGATGTAAAAACAATATGCGTAATATACATAGCAAATGAAAGCTGACCTATCCTTCTTAGGATTTTCGGAGAGGCATTAGAGCGCTCAAGTCCTGATATAAGGAAAATAAATGCAATGGCTGAAATGGCTGGCACTATGCTGTAAAGAATGTGTCTATTCATGCTAAAAATAAAAATAGACACTGTAATTAGTGCTGCAAATAGTAGGTATGATGTTGTTTTGGAACTTACTATTTTATCAGCTCCATAAAATATCATGAACCCAGCAATAAATACACTTAGGTTGTTTGATATATTAAAGTACCAGAATGAGTTATTAAAGAAGCCAAGATTTGAATGCGATGAATAAAAAAGCTGAAACGCAAAGTTTAGTGTTGTTATAAATACCCACACTATAAATATTGCTTTTAATCCGGCCTTTCTATGCATTTTATCAAAAATGATAAAAAGTGCTGGGAATAATGCATAAAATATAAATTGAGTACCTATTGACCAACCGCCAGGAACAATTGTGTTATTGGCTGATGGAACCATGCCATGCAGCATAAATATATTTGAAAGAATATTTATAGCTGAATACTGACCTTCATGCATGTATGGTGCGCCAAGGTACTTGGTGCCAACATAGTTAAGAACAAAAAAACCAATAATTCCGCAGTAATATAATGGTGCAATCCTAAAAAAACGCCGAATGAAATATTTAATTGTTGGGTTTCTTTCACTCGATCTCCTGGTGTGAGACATGCACAGAGTCAAAGCAGAAGCCACAAAAAATAGCTGCACACCCATTTGCCCGAACGAAGCCACAGAACCAACCAGCCCAGGAAGACCATCAACTAACTGGGAAGTGTGGACCATTATCACCATTAAAATGGCTATGCCCCTGGTTGCATCTATGTAGCCTAGTTTGTTAACTGTATTGTCAACTTTCATACATCCTCTGATACCATTTTATTTTGTTAAGTATTTTCAAATGGAAGAAGGAACAGCACAACCATTTTTTTGCCAAGCTGGAAAAATTGATAGGCGATGGGATACCACTTAACTATACTGTATGTGCATACAGTGCTTTCGGAGGTGTACCATGGGTTTTCCGTCACCAGCAGCAGACTATGTTGAAGAACGCATATCACTCGACAAGCGTCTCATCGCTCACCCTTCTGCCACGTACATGATGATAGCCGGCACGACATACCTGCGTGCGGGGATCATGAAGGGCGCCATGCTCATCGTCGATTCATCGCTCACACCGAAAGACGGCTCCCTGCTTGTCTGTGCTGTTGATGGTGAGTTCAGGATCATGCGCTACAGGACGCTACCGCATCCATGTCTTGAGAACCCTGAAAATGGAAGGAGGGAGCCGTTACCATCGAAGGATGACGCCTCGGATACTTCGCGGCCGGTGTTTGGGGTGATCACCTATAGCATCAACGATGCTCGCTCTGGCGAGTTCGACGACTGCCCGGTGATGTGAAAAATGCGTTGTGTACCAAATTGCGTACCAAATAAAAATGTGATGAGGTGGACGGCTTTAATGGCGTGGGTTTCGTGGCTACTGCGCGTAATCATGAAATAAAAAAGTCGGGCGAGCGGCAGAGTCAGACACCAGTAATACCATCCTGTTAAAAAATGACGTCACTATGGTAAACGATCGTGCGGTTCAGACCGAATAAAAAGCACCGCCGTGACGCAAATTTGCGCGCCAGCTTCAGAGAAAAATCTGCGTTCTGTCACATTTTTTTGCAATTAAGCCAGGTAACGACATCAGAACTCCCGTAAAAAGGTCATCGATTTTTAATGACCTGAGGATATACCGTTGAAACGCCGTCTGTTTATTGCTGTTTCTTTACTCGCTTCGAGTGTCTCATCTGCTTTTGCGGCCGAACCACTGGATTTTTCGCCGCAGCCTCCGGCCATTCAGGCTGGCTCCTGGGTGCTGATGGACTACACGACTGGTCAGATCTTAACGGCGGGCAACGAACATCAACAACGCAATCCGGCGAGCCTGACCAAGCTGATGACGGGGTATGTGGTTGATCGGGCCATTGATAGCCATCGCATTACGCCGGACGACATTGTCACCGTCGGGCGTGACGCGTGGGCAAAAGGCAACCCGGTTTTTGACGGCTCGTCGCTGATGTTCCTGAAAGAGGGCGATCGCGTCTCGGTGCGTGATTTAAGCCGCGGTCTGATCGTCGATTCCGGCAACGACGCCTGCGTGGCGCTGGCCGATCACGTGGCGGGCGGTCAGCCGCAGTTTGTGAAGATGATGAACGACTACGTGCAGAAGCTGAACCTGCGCGATACGCACTTTGAAACCGTCCACGGGCTGGACGCGCCGGGCCAGCACAGCTCGGCCTATGACCTGGCCGTACTTTCCCGGGCCATCATTCACGGCGAGCCTGAGTTTTACCATATGTACAGCGAAAAGAGCCTGACCTGGAACGGGATCACCCAGCAAAACCGTAACGGCCTGCTGTGGGATAAAACCATGAACGTGGACGGGCTTAAAACGGGGCACACCTCGGGAGCGGGCTTTAACCTGATTGCCTCCGCCGTTGACGGGGAGCGTCGTTTAATCGCGGTGGTGATGGGGGCGGACAGCCCGAAAGGACGTGAGGACCAGGCCCGGAAACTGCTGCACTGGGGGCAGCAGAACTTCGATACGGTGCAAATCCTGCACAACGGTAAAAAAGTGGGGACAGAGCGTATCTGGTACGGTGATAAGGAGCAGGTGAAACTGGGCACCGACCAGGACTTCTGGCTGGCCCTGCCGAAAGCGGAAGTGCCGAACATCAAAGCCAAATACGTGCTGGATAAAAAAGAGCTGGAAGCGCCGATTGCTGCGCATCAGCGGGTCGGGGAGATCCAGCTCTATGACCGTGACAAGGTGGTGGCGCACTGGCCGCTGGTGACGCTGGAAGCCGTTGATAAAGGTGGACTGTTCTCTCGCATGAGCGATTATCTCCACCACACGCTTTAACCGCTGATGGGCAGACTGGCAGGGTTGCGAGTCTGCTCACATAATAAACACTCCTCGTTTGCCGATAATAGTAATCCAGCCTTACAGTGTATAAATATACAGTAATAAATGGAGGCAGCATGGACTACAGCATCAAGCAGCAACATAAACGTAAGATTGCCGGTTTTCATTTGGTCGGACCGTGGGAACAAACGGTAAAACAGGGCTTTGAACAGCTGGTGATGTGGGTGGACGGGCGCCACATTGAGCCGCTGGAGTGGGTTGCGGTCTATTACGATAACCCCGATGAGGTCCCGGCAGAAAAACTGCGCTGCGATACGGCCGTTACGGTGCCGGATGATTTCGTCATCCCGGAAAACAGCGAAGGCGTCATGATGACGGAAATCGCGGCCGGGGATTATGCCGTGGCGACGGCGCGCGTGGAAAACTACGACTTCGCCACGCCGTGGTATCAGTTCTTTAATTCCCTGCTGCAGGACAATAAGTACCAGATGGCGCTCAAACCCTGCTTCGAGCGCTATCTTAATGACGGCAATGCAGACGGCTACTGGGATATCGAAATGTATATCGCGGTAGAGCATAAAACGGCTTAAGCCTGCTAAATGAAGGGTTTTTCAGCCGGGAGCGATCCGCCCGGCTGAAAACACAGTACAATTGTGATTTGCCGTGTAGCTGGAGAGCGGGTGTGCGTCCCGACAAATCATTAACCCCTTTTGAAATTCGGTTGTACAAACATTACCGCGTGGTGCACGGGTGTCGCATCGCGCTGGCTTTCGTATTGACGTTTGTGCTGGTCCGTTTGCTGGATGTTCCGGAAGGGACGTGGCCGCTGATCACCCTGGTAGTGGTAATGGGGCCTATCTCGTTTTGGGGGAACGTTGTTCCGCGCGCCTTCGAGCGAATTGGCGGGACGGTTTTAGGCTCGGCCCTTGGGCTTATTGCCCTTAAGCTGGAGCTTATCTCGTTTCCGGTGATGCTGGCATGGTGCGGTGCCGCCATGTTCCTGTGCGGCTGGCTGGCGTTGGGCAAAAGACCGTATCAGGCCTTGCTGATTGGGATTACTCTCGCGGTGGTTGTCGGTGCGCCCGCCGGGGATATGACCACGGCGCTGTGGCGAAGCGGGGATGTCATCCTGGGGTCACTGCTGGCCATGCTCTTCACCGGTATCTGGCCGCAGCGGGCTTTTCTGCACTGGCGTATTCAGATGGCGAACTACGTCACCGCCTTTAACCGCGTCTATCAGGCCGGTTTTTCCCCGAATCTGGTCGAACGTCCCCGGCTGGAAAAGCATCTGCAAACGATCCTCAACGATGTGGTCAAAATGCGCGGCCTGATCACGCCTGCCAGCAAAGAAACCCATATTCAGAAATCGATTTTCGAAGCCATCCAGACGGTAAGCCGCAACCTGGTCTGCATGCTTGAACTGCAGATCAACGCGCACTGGGCCTCGCGTCCCAGCCATCTGTTGATGCTTAACGCACAGACCCTCAAAGAGACCCAGCAGATGACACAGCAAACGCTGTTGACCATTGCCCATGCGCTCTATGAAGGGAACCCGCAGCCGATACTGGCCAACAGCGAGCGGCTGAATGAGATCGTCGCGGAGCTGAAGCAGTTAATCAATGAACGCCAGAGCGATAACGTGGCGGAAACGCCTATTCATGGCTACGTCTGGCTGAGCATGGAACTGGCGCGGCAGCTTGAGCTGTTATCGCACCTTATTTGCCGGGCGCTGCGCAAATAAAAGGCTTATGTGACGCCTGCTGCTTCGATTCAGCAGCAATTGGGGTTATGATAGCTTTAAACGATATACTCATTGTCATTCGCAGCCGCTGTCAGTAAGGTTATTGTTACAACGGTTGCCTTAACGAATCCGAATCTCACATTATCAGGGGTGTAAAAATGGAAACTACCAAGCCTTCGTTCCAGGATGTTCTGGAATTCGTCCGCCTGTTCCGCCGCAAAAACAAGCTGCAGCGTGAAATCCAGGACGTTGAGAAGAAGATCCGTGACAACCAGAAACGTGTTCTGCTGCTCGACAACCTGAGCGACTACATCAAGCCAGGTATGAGCGTTGAAGCTATTCAGGGCATCATCGCCAGCATGAAGAGCGACTATGAAGACCGCGTTGATGACTACATCATCAAAAATGCTGAGCTGTCCAAAGAGCGTCGTGACATCTCTAAAAAGCTGAAAGTGATGGGCGAAATCAAAAACGGCGAAGCAAAAAGCGAGTAATCGCAGCGAATAGTGAAAAAGGCTCTCTGGTGACAGAGAGCCTTTTTTTATGATTCAGAACGCGGCTGTAGCTGATAAATCCAGGCCTGAACCTGCTTGCCTTCAAGAGTGGTCACCGTGACCTCAACCCGATCGTAACCGTCTTCAAATTCGTCCAGCATTTGCCAGTTTGCGGCAAGGTTATCCGAGATAAACAGATAGCCTTCGACGCGGGGGGCGTCAGGGTGGAGCACAATTCCCGGGAAGTCCGCCGCGGCGCCCCAGCCGCGTTCGTAAAACGTGCCGGATACGGAACCGGCCAGCCATTCGCCGCCGATGTTTTCAAGAATATGCGCATTAGAGTGGCCCGGGCGCAGCGTGCCGTAGACAAACAGAGCGTTCATTTTCCCTCATCCGCAAAGCAAAAAGCCTGCTTTAAAAGCAGGCTTTTTAAATTTGGCTCCTCTG
>NZ_JUMS01000126.1:0-15404 GCF_001059415.1 Enterobacter sp. 940_PEND | reverse complement strand
GAGCCAAATTTGAAAAGCCTGCTTTTAAAGCAGGCTTTTTGCTTTTCTGCATCTCGAAAAATTGTCGTGTGGCGGCTTCGCCTTACCCGACCTACGGGGCTCGTGTGTGCCCCTCTCCCGTGGGAGAGGGTTGGGGTGAGGGAACCAGCCCGCACTATGCCTCTACATGCCAAGCTTCACCGGCATCCCCGACCGCCGTTCCAGCTCAGCGCCCGCGCCCTCGTTTATCAGCTGCGTTCGCTGCGCGGCTGAAATAGGCAGCGGCACTTTCCGGGTTGACTCAAACTCCGCGCGGTTACGTGATAATGGCTCGTGAACTTCCACCCAGCGGCTGCCGTCCGGCTCGGTGGTGACTTTAACCGGCCTGTCGATAAGCTGCACGCGGGTGCCTACGGGAACGTTATCGAAAAGATACTTGATGTCGTTATTACGCAGACGAATACAGCCCTGACTTACCCGCAGCCCGATGCCGAAATTCGAGTTTGTGCCGTGAATGGCATACAACCTGCCGATATAAATGGCATACAGCCCCATCGGGTTATCCGGCCCGGCGGGTACGAATGCCGGAAGCGTTTTCCCTTCTGCCGCATAGGCACGGCGCGTGTTCGGCGTCGGAGACCAGGTTGGCCCCTCCTGCTTACGCTCAACGGCCGTCACCCAGTTACGCGGGGTTTCGCGTCCGGCCTGACCTATGCCGATGGGCAGAACTTCAACGGTATTACCGCCAGGCGGATAATAGTAGAGACGCATTTCCGCAGCATTCACGATAATGCCCTCGCGGACGGTGTCGGGCAAAATCAGCTGCTGAGGGATCACCAGCCGGGTGCCGGATTTAGGCAAAAAAGGATCTACGCCCGGGTTTGCTTCCAGCAGGTTGCTCAGCCCCTGCCCGTACTGCGCGGCAAAGGCTTCCAGAGGCAGCGTGTTACCTTCAGGAACGGTGATGATAATCGGGGTTCCCACCAGACGACTGCCTTCCGGCGGAAGCGTATAGGTTACGGCAAACGCACCGGGTACAGCGGCACACAGCGTAAGGACGAACCAGGTAAGTCGAATCATAGTTTTCTGCGCTCAAAAAAGAGAAAGCCCGGACTCAGGCAGGCTTTCTCAGTTTACGCTATTACGCTTCGGTTTTGCGCCACCTGCGCGTCAGCACTTTCTCCGCCTCGACAATAAGGAACATCACAAAACCAATCAGGAAGGTGATGACCCAGTAGCGGAACGGCAGCGCTTCGGTGCCAAACAGCATCTGCATGAACGGTGCGTAAATGATAAGAAGCTGTAGCGCCAGCAGTACGCCGCTCACGATCCAAATCCCTTTATTCGCCAGCAGGCCTTTGCTCAGCGAGAAGCCGTCATTCACGCGGCAGTTAAGCATGTAGAACCACTGCGCGGTCACCAGGGTTTGCAGCAGCACGGTGCGGATAAATTCCGCCGAATAGCCGCGCGGCTGTAGCCAGGCTTCCAGCACGAAGGCGCTAATGGCAATCATCAGACCGACAAACACCACGCGCCAGATGGCATAGCCGTCCATCACATGGAGATTAGCCTTGCGCGGTGGCCGGTTCATGATGTCCTTCTCACCCGCTTCAAACGCCAGGCCAAACGACAGCGTTGCTGACGTGGCCATGTTCATCCACAGGATCAGGACCGGCGTCAGCGGGATCAGGTTCCCCGCCAGCAGCGCGATGATGATCAGCAGAGCCTGCGCGATGTTGCTGGGGATAACGAACAGAATGGTCTTTTTCAGGTTGTCGTAAACCCGGCGTCCCTCGTGCACCGCGCTGGCAATGGTGGCAAAGTTGTCGTCCGTTAACACCATGTCGGCGGCTTCCTTGGTTACTTCGGTTCCCTTGATCCCCATGGCGATACCCACATCCGCCCGCTTGAGCGCCGGGGCATCATTTACGCCATCCCCGGTCATGCCCACGACTTCCTGCTTACTTTGCAGGGCCTGCACAAGGCGGAATTTATCCTCCGGGCTGGTTCGGGCGAAAATATCGTACTGCTGCGCGGCGTCGCTCAGCTGACGATCGTCCATCGCTTCCAGCTCACGTCCGGTGATAGCGCTTGCGGCGTTACCAATCCCCAACATTTGCCCAATGCTCATGGCCGTTTGCGGGTGGTCGCCGGTGATCATTTTCACGCGGATCCCGGCCTGCAGACAGTCGGCAATGGCGGTAATGGCCTCCGGACGCGGCGGATCCATCATTCCAGCAATACCCAGCAGGATCACGCCATCATGCAGGTCCGGGTGATCCAGCTCGCGTTGCCCCTCGCGGGCAGGTTTCCAGGCCGCGGCCACCATGCGCAGACCTTCCCGGGCATACTCTTCAATCTTCCCTTCCCAGTAAGGCTGATCGAACGGCTGCAGTCCTTCATTCGTCTGCTGGTACTGGCAGAGGCGGAACAGGACGTCCGGCGCGCCAGTGATTAAAATCACCTCTTCATCGCCCAGCCGGTACAGCGTGGACATGTATTTATACTGTGAATCAAACGGGATTTTGCTGCGCATTTCGGTATCGACCGGAGGGAGCGGGATTTTCGCCGCCAGCACCTTCAGCGCGCCCTCGGTTGGGCCCCCGGTGATTTTCCACAGCCCCTGCTCGTCTTTGATCAGCTGGCTGTCATTACAAAGGTCAATGGTGCGCAGGTAGCGTTCCAGCAGGGAACCCTGCGTCACGCTGACGGGCGTTGGGTCATCTACGGGGTGAATATTCCCCACCGGTTCGTAGCTGTCGCCCTCCACGCGATAGGTCGTGTCAGCGGTAATCACCGCTTTGACCGTCATTTCATTCATCGTCAGGGTGCCGGTTTTATCCGAGCAGATGACCGTCATCGCCCCCAGCGTTTCAACCGTAGGCAGCTTGCGAATGATGGCCTTGCGACGCGCCATGGCCTGTACGCCAAGCGAAAGGATAATGGAGATGATGGCCGGCAGGCCTTCCGGCACGGCGGCAACGGCGAGGCTGATAAGCGACAGCACCAGTTCAGAAACCGGCATCTCCCGGAACAAGAGGCTAAAGACAAACAGCGCCACCATCATCACCAGGATAGTGATGAAGATGGTCTTACCGAGCTTGTCCATCTGCACCATCAGCGGCGTGCGGTGCTTTTCAATGTCGGACATCATCTGATTGATGTGGCCCAGCTCGGTCTCACCCCCGGTTGCCACCACCACGCCTTTACCGCCGCCGGAGCTGACGGTGGTGCCCGAGTAGAGCAGATTATACCGGTCACCTAAGGGCAGTTCCCCGCTTAACGCATCGCTGTTTTTCTCAACAACAGTGGATTCGCCGGTCAGGATGGCCTCCTCCACGCGAAGGTTATGCGCTTCAATCACGCGCAGGTCCGCAGGGATACGATCTCCGGCGCGGATCACCACGATATCTCCCGGGACCAGCGCCGTAGTGGGGATCGTTTCATGATTCCCCTGTCGTACCACTACGGCTTCGCTGGAGAGCATATTGCGAATGCTCTGCAACGATTTTTCAGCATTGCTCTCCTGGATATGGCCAATCAGCGCGTTAATGATGGCAACCCCAAGGATCACAAACATGTCTACCCAGTGGCCCATAAAGAGCTTAAGCAACGCGGCCACCAGCAGCACGTAAATCAATACGTCGTTAAAATGCGCCAGGAAGCGCAGCCAGGCGGGTTTGCCCTTTTTTTGCGGTAACGCATTCTCACCGTGCTGCTGAAGTCGGGCTGATGCCTCAGTGCCGCTAAGGCCTTCCAGGGTGGAGTGGATATTCGACAGGGTTTCGTCAACGGTTTGTTGATAATACGGACGTTCAGGTTTTCCTGTTTTCATCGTTCCTTCCTCAGGTTCTATTCAGAAATCACCTTGCTTCTCTGTAATTAACGAATAACGAAAACAGGAACATGTGCGTAACGAACAATACTTGCCGCCTCCGATCCTAACAAATGGGTTTGAATATTTGGATTTCGCGAGCCGACAATAATTGCGCCGACGGTAAGTTCATCCGCCAGCTTAATAACCTCATCACGAACATTCCCGCTACGGACGTGGAGATGAACACGCTCTTCTGGCAGATTTACTTTTTTGACCAGGTCAGACAGCTTTTCTTTCGAATTATTAATCATATATTCATCCATTTTGCGCGCATCTGAAATAAAACCACGCGTCAGTTCGGCTGAAAACTTGGGCATGACGTGCAGCAAATGAATGTCACCCGATGCGCTTTGCGCCAGAAACTGTGCATGCTGCAACGCCTTATCCGCCAGGCTTGTCTCGTAGACATCCACCGGAACGAGAATGTTTTTATACATATCGAGCATCCTTTTTATAACCAACACGAGAGTGAATGAAGCAAAAAACGCATTAAATGCAGGGGGTTGCCCTTAATGCCAGCTACGGTAAAAAAGATGGATAATATTAAACGTAGCACAGGAATATCAGGTTTAGCGCTTCCCCACTGAGAATGGTTATTTAACATTTATCTTTTCGCCGACTATGCTCATAGTCAGCCACCGCTTCCGGCTCATGGAGGAATGTATGTATGGTTTAAGCCTGATCCGTCTGGGTATGTTCATTGCACTTGCCATTATCGCCAGCACGGCGATTGGTTTATTTACCTATATGGTCGTCACTGTTCTGGCAGAATAGTGTCACCCCTGTCCAGGTGATGGAATAAATAAAACAGTTATTTATTAGGGGAATACAGTGAACCGCTACCTCTCTCTTTTACCGTTCGTTTTGTTAACGCTCACGGCGTGCGACCCAAAACCGAAGCAAGCCGCCCCCCTGCCCAGGATGGTAAAAGTGGCGGAGGTGACGGTTCCCGGTCACGCCCGGCAGCGCGTTTTTCCCGCCCGCATTGAATCGGGCGATGCCACAGACCTTTCCTTCAAGCGCGCAGGTCAAATTGAAGCGCTCGATGTGCGTCAGGGCGCAGCCATCAAACAGGGGCAACAGCTTGCCAGACTGAACGCCCGTGAAGCCCAGCAGCGGGTTAACGACAGACAAACGGCGGCGACGCTGGCCCAGAGGCAGTTCGATCGCTTCCAGACGCTGGCAGGCCGCCAGGCGATTTCGAAAGCGGAAATGGACGTGCAGCGTGCGAACCGCGATTCGGCGAATGCGGCGCTGCAGATTGCCCGAGAAGAGCTGAATCAGATGACGCTCGTCGCCCCCTTCAGCGGGACGGTAGCCAGCGTACATGTCCGAAACCATCAGGTGGTGTCCCCCGGTCAGCCCATTGCCACGTTAACCCGCACCGACCTGCTGGACGTGGTGTTCAGTATCCCTGAAAACCTGTTTAAGGCCTTTGATATCCGCAACGCGCAGTATCGCCCCGTGGTGAAAATTAACGCCATGCCGGATCGGGAATTTACCGCCGTCTACAAAGAGCACTCGGGCAGCAGCGACAGTAATACCCTGACCTGGCAGGTGATACTGACCATGCCGCGCCCGGATGATTTTCCCGCAGTCGGTGGCGTAAGCGGTACGGTGACCATCAATTTAACCAACCTTCCGGCGGGCGCGGACGCTCAGGCGCTGGTCGTACCGGTTGAGGCAGTCTTTAACCCGAACAACAGCCCGCGCAACGAGCCGCACGTCTGGGTCGTAACGGGCGAAGGCGACGCGCTCCATCTCGAAGACCGCAAGGTCAGCGTGGGGCAAGTGAGCACCGAAGGGGTGGTGATTACCAGCGGGCTTAAGGCGGGCGAACGCGTGGTGGCTGCGGGCGTTGGGGAGCTCCATGCTAACCAGCCGGTACGTATCTGGACGCGTGAACGGGGACTGTAATGGATATCTCTCGTCAATTTATCAATAACCCTGTTCGCGTCTGGCTAACGATCCTGCTGCTGGGCATCGGGGGTATTTTCGCCCTGTTGAATATCGGCAGGCTGGAAGATCCCGCCTTTACCATCAAAACCGCAGTGGTGGTCACCCACTACCCCGGCGCATCCGCTCAGCAGGTTGAAGAGGAGGTGACGCTTCCGCTGGAGAATGCCCTTCAGCAGCTGCCTTATCTGGACAACGTGAGCTCCATCTCTTCAAACGGTCTGTCGCAAATCACCGTTAACATCGCTTCACGCTATCATTCGAACGAGCTGCCGCAGATTTGGGATGAACTGCGCCGCCGCGTGGGCGATGCCTCGCGTCAGTTCCCGCCCGGCGTCGTCACGCCCTTTGTGAATGACGATTTCGGCGACGTGTTCGGCTTCTTCTTCGCCATTTCCGGAGATGAATTCAGTAATCCTGAACTGGTGAGATATGCGGAGCAGCTGCGCCGGGAGTTAATTCTGATCCCCGGCGTCGCGAAGGTCGCCATCGGCGGGGCCATTAGCCAGCAGGTCAACATCGATATCTCCCTGACCAAAATGGCCGCGCGCGGCATTACGCTGAACCAGCTTTCCGCCCTGCTCAGCAGACTTAACGTCGTTTCCAGCGCCGGAGAAATCACCTCCGGCACGGAATCCATTCGCCTGCACCCGACCGGTGAGTTCGAGAATCTTGATGAACTGGCGGATATCATCATCACGCCTTCCGGCACCGGGGCGGCGACGCGTCTGCGGGATATCGCCACGCTGTCGCGCGGGCTGAACGAATCGCCGGCCAGTATCTACCATGCCAACGGTAAAAAAGCCGTCACCATGGGCGTCTCGTTTATTCCCGGCGTGAACGTTATCGACGTGGGCCACGCGCTGGAGGCGAAGCTAAGCCAGATGTCGGCGGAAAAACCGGCAGGCATACAGATAGATCTGTTTTACGATCAGGCAGCCGAAGTGGGCCACTCCGTTAACGGTTTTATTATTAACTTCCTGATGGCGCTGGCGATTGTCATCGGCGTGCTGCTGATCTTTATGGGCGTACGCAGCGGGATCATCATCGCGGTTTCTCTCGCCCTTAACGTGCTGGGCACGCTGCTGATTATGTATCTGTGTGGCATTGAGCTACAGCGCATCTCGCTCGGGGCGCTGATTATCGCCCTCAGCATGCTGGTGGATAACGCCATCGTGATTGTCGAAGGGGTGTTGATTGCCCGACAGCAGGGCTCGCCTCTGCTGACCGCCGTGAACTACATCATCCGCCGCTCCGCCCTGCCGCTGCTGGGGGCGACGGTGATTGCCATCCTGGCGTTTGCCCCTATCGGGCTGTCGCAGGATTCCACCGGGGAATACTGTAAATCCCTGTTCCAGGTGCTGCTGATTTCCCTGATGCTGAGCTGGTTCTCTGCGCTCACCCTCACCCCGGTGCTGATTAAGTGGTGGTTGTTTAAAAACGACAGCGCGCCCGATAAAACCGACGAGTCAGATCCTTACGACAAACGACTCTACCGCGCCTACCAGCACCTGCTTAACACGCTGCTGCACCATAAGGCACCGACGCTCATTGTGATGGCTGCGCTGCTGGCAGCCTCTGTCTGGGGCTTCGGCGCCGTGCGGCAAAATTTTTTCCCGTCGTCTAATACGCCGATTTTCTTTGTCGACCTGTGGCTACCCTACGGTACCGATATCAAGTGGACTGAGAAAATGACCAGCGATATTGAAAAGACGATCAATGGCCAGCCGGGCGTGGAGACCACCGTCGCAACCATTGGTCAGGGAAGTATGCGCTTCATTCTGACCTACAGCGGACAGCGCCAGTACAGCAACTATGCGCAGATCATGGTGCGCATGGACGACCAGCGCAACATCTCCGCCCTGACGCGCCACGTGGACGAGTACATCGCGCGAAACTATCCGCAGGTCAACGCCAGCACCAAGCGCGTGATGTTTGGCCCCTCCGGCGACAGCGCCATTGAGGTGCGCATTAAAGGTCCCGATCCTGACCGGCTGCGTCTGATAGCCAGCCAGGTGGACGACATCCTCACCCGCGACCCGGCCACGGGCAGCGTCAGGAACGACTGGCAAAACCGCAGTAAGGTGATCCGCCCACAGTACGTTGCCGCCCTGGGCCGCGAGCTTGGCGTAGATAAGCAGGACGTTGATAACGCGCTGGAGATGAACTTCTCCGGCAGCCGGGCGGGGCTGTACCGGGAAGGCAGCGACTTGCTCCCGGTCGTGGTGCGCCCGCCTGAGAGCGAACGGCTGGACGCCAATCACCTGAACAACGTGCTGGTGTGGAGCCAGACGCGGCAGCAGTATATCCCGCTGAGTAACGTCGTCAGCCGCTTCTCGCTGGAGTGGGAAGATCCGCTCATCCTTCGACGCGACCGCTCGAGGGTGCTGACGGTGCAGACGGACCCGGACCCGCTGAGCCAGCAAACCTCCGGGGACATTCTCGCCCGCGTGAAGCCGCAGATTGATGCCCTTAGCCTGCCACACGGCTACAGCATCGAGTGGGGGGGCGACGCGGAAAACTCCAGCGAAGCGCAGCAGGGGCTGTTCACTACGCTACCTCTCGGGTATCTGGTGATGTTTGTCATTACGGTGCTGATGTTCAGCTCGGTAAAAAATGCCGTCGCCATCTGGCTGACCGTGCCGCTGGCGTTGATTGGCGTCACACCTGGATTCTTGATTACCGGTATCCCGTTCGGCTTTATGGCGCTGATTGGCCTGCTGAGCCTGAGCGGCATGCTCATCCGTAACGGCATCGTGCTGGTGGAAGAGATCGAACAGCAGAAAACGCAAAAGGACCAGCACGAGGCGATCGTGTACGCCGCCACCTCGCGCCTGCGCCCTATCCTGCTCACCGCTTTCACGACCGTACTGGGCCTGGCTCCGCTGCTGCTGGACGTTTTCTTCCAGAGCATGGCCGTTGTCATTATGTTTGGACTGGGATTTGCTACAATCCTGACGCTGCTGGTACTCCCCGTGATTTATGCGTGTTTCCATCGTAAGGACGAAGCCAAACAACAATGAATGCGACAGGGCTGAACATTATCAAAACGCTGGGCTGTATGACGGCGGTCACCTTCTTTACCATCTACAACACCTGGGATCATTATGATTATGACTATCACTGGATCCTGGGGTTTTTAACCTTTATCTCGACCATCGCCACGCCGCTGTTTTTTGTGGTTGCGGGCTATCTCGACGGACAATCCCGGCACGGCACCCGCTGGCAGCTGGACAAAATTAAAAGCCTGGTGATTGTTTTTCTGTTCTGGATAACGATCTACTACCTGTGGGAGCCCTATCAGCGCGGCTATTTAATCCAGCCCTGGTTCGTGTTTGCGTTTGTGGTGATTTACACCTTCCACCCGGCGGTGGAGTGGCTCAGCCAGCGGCGAGCGCTGTTCTGCGGCGCGATTGCCGCCCTACTGCTCTTTTCCTACGGATACGATCTGCTATCGGCGCTCTATCCTGAGGCGCACGCCCTTTCTCTTTCACCACAGTATCGGCTGTGGACGTGGCTGCTGTTTTTTCTGACGGGGCAACTCTTCTGCGACCCGAAAGTCGCCGAGTGGATTAGCCGCAAAAATGTGGTCAGGACGGCGGTTGTCGCCATCCCGTTTATCTACCTCTTCACCTGGTTTTACGAGCGCCACTTCTTCTTCGCGCTGTTCAAGGCGGACAGAAACGCCTTTATTCTCACCGGCTCTCAAATTTACATTTTGATCATCGCGCTGGTGATTGCGGCAAACGGCGTGCGCTTTCGCCGCAATGCTGAATTTAAAGAGTCCATTCTGGCCGCTATCAGCAAAACGATGACCGGCGTGTACATTGTGCATTACTCGGTGTTTCATCTCCTGACGGCGCTGATACCGGTGACCTCTCTCGGTATGAAGCTGGCGCTGATTGTGCTCACTTTCATTACCTCTGTTCTCTTCTCCATGCTGATATTGTCTAACGCCGTGGCAAAAAAGGTGATCACCCTTTAAAAGCCTAAGCGCAGCCAGGCAAAGAGCACGTTACCGTTGTTATAAGTCCCGGGAATGTAGGTGAACTGGACGGTAACGCGCTTATACCCGGCCGAAAACAGCGGGAAGATGAACGGTAGCGGGACATAGTTTGCAAAATCATCTCGCGCCGTGATGCCCGCCGCGGCACCGAGCCCGAGGCGGAAATCTTTGGCATTATCCAGATACCAGCCCTTCTCCCAGCCATAGCCCATCGCGGGCTGCCATTCGTTGTGCGAGTCCTTGAACATCATCGCGAACAGCGCGCTCCAGTTGCCCTCTTCGTTATAGCGGGAAACGCCCAGCCCGCCGCCCCACGGCATTTCATTGTAATTGTCCGTTTTTTCCTTGTCGTACATAAAGCGGGCGTGCCAGCTCAGGAACGGCAGGTACAGGTCGTAACGTTGGGGCTCTTCCCAGGTTTGTGAAATATCATCCGTCAGCGCATTCCACCAGCCGCTGATACGCTGTTCACCATAGACGTTGGGCTCCGCATGAAGCGGTGCGACGAATAAAAACAGAATCATCCAGAATGCCGAAAAGGTGCGTTGCATCATTATTCCCTCAGCTTAACTCACGCGGCGATCACTATTACTGTAAACCATTCAGCCTTTAACGGAACCAGAAGACACAATTATCTCGCCGCAGGTGGGGATGAAATTTATTTATTCAGCACCATCCGGAAAGATAAAAACGTTTTCTCAGGCGTTTTGTCGCGGTAGTCTCATAGGTTCCGTTTATATGACGGCTGCTTTGTGAGTGACCTTTTCTTATACCAATAATTAAAAATCAGTACGGACAGGACAACTATGGACTCCACCCTCATCTCCGATCGTCCCAACGAGGAGACACCTTCGCTCAATCGTGCCCGCCGCGCAGCCTTAGGCAGCTTCGCGGGTGCCGTCGTCGACTGGTATGATTTTCTGCTTTACGGCATCACTGCCGCCCTGGTGTTTAACCGCGAGTTTTTTCCTCAGGTCAGCCCCGCGATGGGCACGCTCGCCGCGTTTGCCACCTTCGGCGTCGGCTTTCTGTTTCGCCCGCTGGGAGGTGTGATCTTCGGCCACTTCGGCGACCGCCTGGGCCGCAAGCGCATGCTGATGCTCACCGTCTGGATGATGGGGATCGCCACCGCGCTTATCGGTATTCTCCCCTCGTTTGCCTCTATCGGCTGGTGGGCACCGGTACTGCTGGTCACCCTGCGCGCCATCCAGGGCTTCGCCGTAGGCGGCGAATGGGGCGGTGCGGCGCTGCTGTCCGTAGAGAGCGCGCCGAAGCACAGAAAAGCGTTTTACAGCAGCGGCGTACAGGTCGGGTACGGCGTAGGCCTTCTGCTTTCCACCGGGCTGGTATCGCTAATCAGCCAGCTTACTACCGACGAGCAGTTCCTGAGCTGGGGCTGGCGCATTCCGTTCATCTTCAGCATCGTGCTGGTCATCGCTGCGCTGTGGATCCGTAACGGGATGGAGGAGTCGGCTGAGTTTGAAAAACAACAGCTGGAAAAACCGCTCACCAAAAAGCGTCTGCCTGTGATGGAAGCGCTGGTTCAGCACCCTGGCGCTTTTCTGAAAATTATCGCCCTGCGCCTGTGCGAGCTGCTGACGATGTATATCGTCACCGCGTTTGCCCTGAACTACTCGACGCAGAATCTCGGTCTGCCGCGCGAGCTGTTCCTGAATATTGGCCTGCTGGTCGGCGGGATCAGCTGCCTGACAATCCCCTGCTTCGCGTGGCTGGCGGACAGGTTTGGCCGCCGTCGCGTTTACATCACCGGGGCGCTGATTGGCACCCTCAGCGCCTGGCCATTCTTTATGGCGCTGGAGGCGCAGTCGATCTTCTGGATTGTCTTCTTCGCCATCATGCTCGCCAACATCGCTCACGACATGGTGGTGTGCGTGCAGCAGCCGATGTTCACCGAGCTGTTTGGCGCAAGCTACCGCTACAGCGGCGCGGGCGTGGGCTACCAGGTCGCAAGCGTGGTCGGTGGCGGATTTACGCCGTTTATTGCCGCCGCGCTGGTGACCTTCTCCGGCGGCAACTGGCACAGCGTGGCGATTTATCTGCTGGCCGGCTGCCTGCTGTCGGCAGCGACGGCGCTGCTGATGAAAGAGACGAGCCACGGCTGATCTCCCTTTTGTTTCACAGGCGTGTGACATACTATCGGGTAGAGTCGCACACCTGTGGAACAAGGAGACAGAGATGAATAATAAGGGCTCCAGCCTGACCCCGGCTCAGGCGCTGGAAAAACTCGACGCGCTGTATGAACAGTCCGTCAACGCGCTGCGCGGCGCCATCAGCGAATATATCGAAACAGGGAAACTTCCCGACCAAAAGGCCAGAACCGAGGGCCTTTTTGTTTATCCATCGCTCTCTGTGACCTGGGACGGCAGCGCCAGCAGTAATCCCAAAACCCGCGCCTACGCCCGTTTTACCCATTCCGGCTGCTACAGCACCACCGTCACCCGCCCTGCGCTGTTCCGCCCGTATCTTGAAGAACAGCTCACGCTGCTGTACCAGGATTACGGCGCGCACATTGCCGTTGAGCCCTCGCAGCATGAGATCCCCTATCCCTACGTGATTGACGGTTCGGCGTTAACCCTTGACCGCTCCATGAGCGCGGGGCTGACCCGCCACTTCCCGACCACCGAGCTTTCCCAGATTGGCGATGAGACGGCCGACGGGATTTATCATCCGGCAGAATTTTCTCCCCTGTCGCATTTTGATGCCCGCCGGGTCGATTTCTCCCTGGCGCGCCTGCGCCACTACACCGGTACGCCAGTCGAACATTTCCAGCCGTTCGTGCTCTTTACCAACTACACCCGTTACGTCGATGAGTTTGTCCGCTGGGGCTGCAGCCAGATCCTCGACCCGGAAAGCCCGTATATCGCGCTGTCCTGCGCGGGCGGGATCTGGATCACCGCTGAAACCGAAGCGCCCGAGCAGGCCATTTCCGACCTGGCGTGGAAAAAGCACCAGATGCCCGCCTGGCACCTGATCACCGCAGACGGTCAGGGCATCACCCTGATCAACATCGGCGTTGGCCCGTCAAATGCCAAGACCATCTGCGACCATCTGGCGGTACTGCGCCCGGACGTGTGGCTGATGATTGGCCACTGCGGCGGCCTGCGCGAAAGCCAGCTGATTGGCGACTATGTGCTGGCCCACGCCTATCTGCGCGATGACCACGTGCTTGATGCGGTCCTACCGCCGGATATCCCAATCCCGAGCATCGCCGAAGTACAGCGCGCGCTGTATGACGCTACCAAAGAGGTCAGCGGGATGCCGGGCGAAGAGGTTAAACAGCGCCTGCGCACCGGCACGGTCGTCACAACGGATGACCGCAACTGGGAGCTGCGCTACTCCGCCTCCGCGCTGCGGTTCAACCTGAGCCGCGCGGTAGCGATCGATATGGAGAGCGCCACCATCGCTGCGCAGGGGTATCGCTTCCGCGTCCCTTACGGCACGCTGCTGTGCGTCTCCGATAAGCCGCTGCACGGCGAAATTAAGCTGCCGGGCCAGGCCAACCGTTTCTATGAAGGAGCTATCTCAGAGCATCTGCAGATTGGTATTCGTGCAATTGATTTACTTCGCGCGGAGGGCGACAAGCTCCATTCGCGCAAGCTGCGCACCTTCAACGAGCCGCCGTTCCGCTAATAACAAGGAAAAACCATGCACACCACATCACCGCTCTCTGCCCTGCGCCACTGGCTTGAGGCCAGCCATCTCGAAGGGATAATCGTCCCGCGGGCGGATGCCTGGCAGAGCGAATATTGCGCGCCTTATGACGAAAAACTGGCCTGGCTGACGGGCTTTGACGGTTCGGCCGGCGTGGCGCTGGTGCTGAAAAACAAAGCGCTGCTGTTCGTCGACGGGCGCTATCAGGTTCAGGCCCGCGTTCAGGTCAATACGGATGAGGTTGAGATCCACCACCTTCACAACGAGCCGCTGGCAGAATGGCTGGCAGAAAACGTTGAGGCGGGAACCCGCATCGGTTTTGACGCGCTGCTGATGACCAATTCAGAGTTTGAGCAGCTGTCAGCCACGCCGTGCGAGCTGGTGCCGCTGAAGGCCTCGCCGTTTGACACGCTATGGACCGATCGCCCTGCCGCACCGGCGGGGCTTATCCGTGAAATGCCGGTTGAACACAGCGGTGAACGCAGCGCGGACAAACGTCAGCGCGTCGCCGCCGTGCTGGCAGAACACAATGCTGATTTCCTCGCCGTGACGCTGCCGGATAACATCGCCTGGCTGCTAAACGTGCGTGGATCAGATATCCCCTTTAGCCCGGTTCCTCTTTCCTTCGCCCTGCTCAGCCGTGATGGTAGCGTTGAGTGGTTTGTTAACGACAATAAGCTCAGCGCACTGCCTGACGGTGTGCGCAGTGCGTTCGCCGTTGCCCCGCAGGATACCTTTATTGAACGCTGCCAGCAGATTGCTGAAGGCAAACGGGTGATGATTGATGCCGATTCCGCGCCGGTGGCCCTGCGCTTCGCCGTTGAGCCACGGGGAGAAATTGTCTGGCGGACCGATCCCATCACCCTGATGAAAGCGACTAAAAATCCGGTCGAGCTGGCAGGCTATCGCGAGTGCCATCACCAGGACGGGGCCGCGTGGGTCAACTTCCTCGCCTGGCTGAGCCGTGAAGTGCCGCGGCGCGAGGCGGCAGGACAACCGCTCACCGAGCTGGACGCGCAGGCGCAGCAGCTTGCGTTTCGTCAACAGCAGCCCGGGTTCATCGAGCAGAGTTTTGCACCCATCTCCGCCTCTTCGAGCAATGCGGCGATGTGCCACTATCACTCGAGCGAGGCCAGCAATAAGCCTATCGGCCATGACCATTTTTACCTGAACGATTCCGGCGGCCAGTATGTTAACGGCACCACCGATGCCACGCGTACGCTGGCGTGGGGGAAAGTCGATCCGCAGCAGCGCCTGCACTACACCGCCGTGCTGAGAGGCTTTCTGTCGCTCATTACCCTGCAGTTCCCTTCCGGGACTCAGGGGCATCAGCTGGATGCGTTTGCGCGTCGCCCGCTGTGGGAGATGGGGCTGGATTACGATCACGGTACGGGACACGGCGTGGGGCACCAGCTGCTGATCCACGAGAACCCGCATCGCATCGCCAAAAAGGTCAATCCGTGGCCGCTGGTGGCGGGCAATATCATGACTATCGAGCCGGGCTACTATCTGGGCGACAGCCACGGTATTCGTATTGAAAACCAGGTTGAGATTGTGGAGAGCCGTCCGGGGTTCTGCAAATTTGCCTCGCTGACGCTGATCCCGATCGACTTAAGTCAGGTTGAGCTGCATCTGCTGAGCGAGCAGGAAAAGCAGTGGCTGGATGCGTATCACCGGCAGGTACGCGAGGTGCTTTCACCTCTGGTGAATAGCGATGCGCGTCCGTGGCTGGTGGAAGCGACAGCGCCGATTAGTTTGTAATTTCGTGCGGTCTGGTGCCCTCACCCCAACCCTCTCCCACGGGAGAGGGTGCACACACTAAAAACGGCAACAAGGTTGCCGTTTTGCATTTCCCTTGCGCAGAAAAGCAAAAAGCCTGCTTTAAAAGCAGGCTTTTTAAATTTGGCTCCTCTG